>JAEELB010000170.1 GCA_016288705.1 Lachnospiraceae bacterium
CCGATAATTGTCCGAGGCTGATGAAGTACATGTTCGCTATGCTGTGCTCAAATCCGCAGAGCACAAAAAGCATCACCGGGAAATATGCGGAAAATATCTTTCCGATGGTGCTGTCTGCCTGCATGGCGCAATATACCGCAAGGCATACGAGAAAATTGCACAAAATGCCTTTTGAAAAGAGTATTCCTGCGGGCGCTGATGTTTTTGCCACGGCTGATCCTATCATCAGCGCTTCCAATCTGCCGTCAGCCATGGTCATGAGACCGCTTATCCTGACCATGAAGGCAGCTGTCAGCGATCCGATATAGTTTCCCGCATAAACTATCACCCACGCTTTCAGGAGGCGTTTCAGACCAAGCTTATTGTCCGCAAGCGGTATCACCATGAGGCAGTTGCCCGTGAACAGTTCGGATCCGGTCAGTATGACGGAGATCAGTCCGACGGGAAATACAAATGCGCCCAGATATGAAGTCCCGGTCATTGTGTTGAATATATGGCTTCCGAGGCCTCCAAATGCAATAAACAGTCCCGAAAATATCGATCTGATAATAAGTGAGCGTACCGGAAGTCCCGCTTTGTTTACAAGTGTGTTTATCGTTTTTTCCATTTGACAACCTCTGCTTTCCGCATCGCTTTTCCGTTGATCCTTCTGCAGGGACAGGATCTGCTGTCTTTGCGATTTTGCAGCCGTGTTAACCGTAACGGATATATTGTATCGTAAATATGCATTCCCGAAAAGTGCGAGAGCAGGGAAGAGTTTCTCTAAAAAAATCAGGGCGAAAGACAGAAAGTGATTCTTTTGTGACACTTTGTGTAGTATAATTATTTTTGGATTTTTATGCCCATCTGAACGGACGCAGCTGAATGCCTGCGCCTGTTTACGGGATATACGGCAGTATTGCTTTGCAAAAGGGGGTAAAGTGATGAGAAAAGGACAGTTCAGGAAGAAAGTATCGGGAAAGCAGTGGCTTGCGCGGTTTACGGCTTCGTTGCTGGTGATAGCCATGCTTATCACGGGTCTGCCTGTTTCCGGATACGCCATGGAGACGGACGCGATTCCTGAAGAAACGACAGAGGCAGGGGGAGTTCAGGGCCCCGAAGGACCGGTGGACGAACCGGATGCCTTGGGGATCCCCGACCCGGATGAGGATGATGAGGAAGGGCATCTGGAACCGCCTGATTCCGATGCCGGGATAGATCTCACGGAGATCGACGACGATTCGGTGGATCCCGGACTTCTGGAGAGCACATCGGGATCTGCGGATGAGGGAGTCGATCCCGACACCCTTGATGATGCCGGAGCCCAGAGCAACTATGTGGGCGGCGTCAAGCGCGGCAACGGCGAAGAACTGTGGTACGGGGATTTTGAGTCCTTCTGGAACGCGGCGATATTGGGAGACGCAGCGACCCCGGCTACTGCAAGGCTTTTTAAGGACTGGATCGCCGATTCGTCGAAAAAGCGCTCCTTCGGTAAAAGCGGCAATGGTTTCACCGGCGGCACCATCTTTGTTCCCAAAGGAGCGTACGTCACCCTTGATCTGAACGGTCATATGATAGACCGTCACCTCACCTGTTATGATATGAGCGATCCCAGAAATTACTGGAAGGGCTATTCCGTTATCACTGTGGCGGAAAATGCTTATCTCACCATCAAAGACAGTGATCCCGGCGTCAGGCACGACGGATACTTTGACGTGGATATGGGACTTTGGATCCCCAAGTACAGGACCAGGTATCCCTCTGCGGAATCTGTGATCCATGCAAAGTTCAATACGAACAGGCCTGTGCCCATTTACGGCGGCATAATCTGCGGCGGCGCCGGAACCAGCGGCGGCGGGCTTTCCAACTACAACAGGAATTCCAACATCATAATCGAAGGCGGAAATATCGTAGGAAATACTTCAAAATACGGCGGCGGCGTCTGTAACGACTGCGCCCATCTGGAGATGAAGGGCGGTCTTATCGGATATAACTACGCCAACTCCCAGGGCGGCGGCGTTTATGCCAAATCCGCCGAAAATAAATGGAGATCGGTCGCCTCCGATTCTCAGGATTTCACAATGACCGGAGGAACCATCAAACGTAATACCGCCAATTACAACAAAGGCGGTCTTGGAGGCGGGGTTTACTGCGACTGTACGGATCATGCTCTGTCACTGAGCAGAAAGACCATGCAGTTTTTCGGCGGTACCATCTGCGGGAATTCCGCATACAAGGGCGGCGGTCTGTTTCAGAATCAGGGCCGTGTCGAACTGAACGGCGGTATTATTTCCGAGAACTGGGCCAATTACTACGGAGGCGGCGTGGTCGCCAACGGTTATTTTGACAACCTGATCCAGGGCCGCGATACTCTGCTCAGCATAAGCGGCGCTGCCATCACGGGGAACACCGCTCAATGGGGCGGCGGACTGTATGTAAATACAAAGAAATGCGACATTGCTTCAGTCACCATCACGAATAACACAGCCTCCGCGACCGACAATTATCCCGGCGCAGGCGTGTATATCGCCAATGGAGATTATGTCCAGTTTAAAGGCGGAAACGTGGTCATACAGGACAATTACAAGACCAGAGGAGGAGCTTCCAATGTCTCCTGCCAGAATTTTTCGGACTTTAACGGCAGCAGGGACAGACAAAACGTACTTGGCACCAGCAGCTGCATGTATGTGGGCTTCAGAAACGAGAAGGACTTCAAAACCGGCGCTAAATTCGGAACATACCTGAAAGGGACTCCCGGCACCATTCAGCTGGATGACAGCGGCTATTACGCCGAACCCGACCCGAATTATGAAAAGGGATGGACCATCAAGTGGAAGCCCGCCAAGGGATCCGTACTTTACGGTAATAAGACCTACAGTTATACGGATTCCAAAGGCGCCAGGCGCACGGCAACGGCGGTGCGCGGTACCTTCACTTACGCGTCCGTCCTTGATATGACCGATCTGGATGCGTCCTATTACTATACCGATGCATTCTTTACAAATACCGGAAATAACGGCGCCCTGAATTATGACCAGCAGCTGGCCACAATGTCCTGCGCCCTTGCTATGTCTGCCTTCCGAAGGCCCTTTACCGGAGCGGCCAACCAGGCAAAGAACGTAAACCGCCTGATGACCGATCTCGGGATGAAAAATATAAGCATCACTTATCCCGAACCCCAGCGTTTCGGCCCCAATAATTATACCATCGGCTACGCCATAGGAACCAAGACTCTCACCGAAGGTGAGTTTAAGGGAAAGACCCTTGTGACCATCGCCACGCGCGGAGCCAATTACATGACCGAATGGGGCAGCAATACTACGATAAACCCGGAGTCCGCGATCTACAACAGACAGTCTTCAGGTTTTTCCGATGCCGCGGATAAAGTGACACGCGGGGTGACGGATTACCTCGAAAGAAACAATATCAAAGGCGACAGCAGCGATGTACTGTTCTGGATCACCGGATACTCCAGAGGAGGCGCCACCGCGAACCTTACCGCACAGCGGCTGACAGACCTGTATGACTCCTCGGGAAAGCGCATATATGCATATCCCATAGAAGCTCCCCAGGGGGCGTGGCATGACGGGATGACAGGAGGAAATGACTCCTTTAAACCCGCGAAATCCAATCCCACGGACTACAGGAATATCCATAACATCATCAATCCTTCGGATCTTGTGCCCAGGGTTGCTCCTTCCATCATGGGATTTTCCAGATTCGGAACAGATCATCTGATACCCGGAAATACATATCTGTCGGATAACTCTGCTACCGCATTGAACTATAAGTCATACGATAAGAATAAGAGCAATACACTTTATGCGGGGGTGAGGGAGAAGATGATCACCCAGCTGGCTGCCCTGGATCCCAGGATAGGATTCAGCGACCAGTTCAGGTACGGCACCATGGCGTTCATAGGAAGCGTTGTGAACGGGACCGACATGGTCAAGAAGAACGGTGACTTTGCCGCTCCTGAGGACTGGTATGATTCGTTTTTGCGGAATCTGATCAATTTTACCCTCAGGAACTACCCCGAAGGGTATCCCGAGACTCACGACGGGAAGAACCAAAAGCGCCCGTCCGTGCTCACGGGCAAGGACAAAGATATAGCCTACAGAGAACTCTATTCACTGACAGATCCCCTTAAGACCGGCTCTGACGGCGTTCCGCAGTTTGCCTACAATGCCACTCCCGAATACAGACTCAATATCCAGCAGACGCTGGAATCGGTGATAGTCCTGGTGTTCGGTCTCGGCAAAGAGGATTCGGAAAAACTGACCGATTCTCTGGGCAAACTGGCTCCTGCCCTTGACAGGGGCTTCAAGTGCAGCGACGGCACCACTCTTGAGATGAGCAGTATGTACACCGGCTTTATCAGGAAGTGGTACGATCTGTCCTTCGATGAAAAGAACGTAAAGATAAAGGAGCTCTGGGAATTCATTTCCCTCGCCCAGCTGGACAAGATCCTCACAAAGGCGCAGTACAGCGATCTGAAGAGAGTGTTCCCTGTGCTTGTGAACTTTGCGCTGAACGGAGCTTCCTATGACTGGAAAAAGGCAGACAGCGATTACCTGGGAACTCTTCTGGGAAATGCGGATACCATAGCCCAGGCCCACTATCCGGAGGTCAACTTTGCGTGGCTCAGGGCTCAGGACTACCTCTATGAAGATGACGGAAAGGATGTCTACATCGGCAAGAAATGGCAGTTCGGTCCCACAAAGGAAGTCAGCGCCGAAATAACGGGCGTGAGCCAGAGCGAGATCTTCGAGCCCGGAAAAGACGGGAATGCGTATATTACCGTAAATTCGGGTAACGGGAAGCTTGCGTTGAGATCCAAAACCGACGGTGCAGTGATCCTGTACACTTCAAACGGAAATAAACCCAAACTGGAAGGGGACGGCACCTGCGTATACACATCGCCCATACCCCTCACCGGGGAAAAGGGTTCCAAGACGGAGTACAGTTTCCGCATGGTTGCCTACAAGAACGGTGTATACAGCCCCGAGACCACCTTCAGATGCGACGTATTTCCCGATCACATGAGGTATACCCTGACAGTCGAAAAGGAAGAGGGCAGAAAGGAAAAGCAGAAACTGGAGAGCGGGGAAGTCACGAACCTGAACGGATACTCCAGAAACAAGCTGTATAAATTCGTGGGCTGGAACCTGATCACCCTTCCCGGCAGCCAGGCCCGGAATGACAAGATGGAGGAGATCAGAGCTGAGGAGATGAAGAAGAGGTTCTCCAATCCCAACGGCGCCTTAACATCCTTCACCATGCCCAGATACGATGTCACAATAGAGGCCCAGTATGTGAAACTGGTGGACAATATCCATATCCAGCTTAAGGAAAATGTAAAGCTCAAAGCAAACAGCAAGGTGGAATGGATGATCGAGAACGGAAGGAAGGGCTTCAGAAGTCCCGGTTACGTCCTGCCTTCCGATGTGAACCCCGACGATTTCAAGATCGTAAATGTATATCCGAAGCTTAAGATAGATATGGATGAAAATAAAGACGGAGGACAGGATATCAGCCTTTATTTCGTCCCTTCGGAGATGGATCCGGAAATGCCCGAATTCTGTCTGGAGGATGGGAATGCATTTAAGCTTTACATCAATGATGTCCTCGTGTATTCCGGCGGAAGGAACCTTATGGGGAAGACAAGTTCTTCGATCTACGGAACTCTCAAGGGGTATGCGGGTTCCCAGAAAGGCGCTCTTCCCGAGTACTGCGCAGTGGTCAACGCAACTATCAATCAGGTGGGCAACATCGGGCTCCGAAGCAGACTGGTCTATGAATTCTGCTACAGACCCGGGACGTCCATGAGCCGGATAGCGGAAAGGTTCCCTACCTACAGCGAATTCGTGCCCCAGTACGGAACCCGCACATATCTGGTAAAGAACATCTGGCAGACAGACAAGGTGGATTACGATCCGCAAAGAAGGTATGACCAGAGGTTTGAAGTCTTAGCCGAGCCCGATGAGGCTGACTTCAGACAGAGATACGGCTCTGATATGGTGGATCCCGCAAAGGTAATGAAGGCCTTCAGGGACTGCAGGATCAGATGCAGTGTGTATGTGCTGGGCTTCTCTTATACCCAGGTGCCCCAGATGATCATAACCAGAGCAGCCGGAGAGACCACCGGAGGCAGATGGAGAGGCGATCCATACGAAAAGCCGCCTACCCTGACTCTAAAATACAACGGAAGAACCGACAGATTTGTGAATTTCAAACTCCGGTACAGTCTGGACGGCGGAAAGAATTTCCTTGATTACACCGGTCCCGTGCTGCTGGATTATGCAAAGCTCGGGTCCAAGGACCATTTCTCCGTATGTGCCCAGGCCATAGCCGACAACGCATACAAGGACACTGCCTACAGACGTTCCATGCAGGAGGTCTATCTTGTGAGGAACAGGACTGTCCGGTTTGAGATGGCTTATCCTGATTTCCGGTATTCACTGCATTATAACGACAGATGGAAGAAGGCGGAGACCGGATACGGCGGAGAACTGAGGAACATGGCTCCCGGAGCGGAGATCTTCCTGAACGGACTGGAGGGTTTTTCCGACAATAACAAGGATCTCGGGATCGTCACGAAGTTTGAACTGAGGTATGGAAATGAACCGGAAGTGAAAGTGCTCGATTCCGCGAAGTCCGGCGGTGATTACAACAAGTGGCGCAGGTATACCACTGACACGAAGACGAGAAATGAAGACGGAACTCCCAGAAACCTGACCGTAAAGGGCATCTACGATCTCGGGATCCACAAGCTCAGGCTCAAACTGGATGATAACGGGAGGATCAGCGAGGTATGGGTGAATACCTATCTTGACAGGACGGGAGCCCCCGTTTCATCCTATGTAAAACTTGATCCCTCCGTTTACGAAGCTTCATACAACGAGGAAGGAACGGAAGCTTATATTGAGCTCATCCCCGGAAAGGGCTATTGCTGGAGCAATACCATGACGTCTCTCGAAAAGGCGGAAGACGACACGGTGATAGAGAGGCTTTACGCCGACAACAGGAAGTGCTCCTATTCCTTGAGGGTAGTGCTGAACAGTGAGAGCAGGCGTTATCCCGTGAATGTTGAGCAGGTTTCGGAGGACGGCGGAAAGAAGGACTATGTACTGGGATATTTCTTCAAAGGAAATATTGTACAGCTCAGCGCTCCTGAATGGATCGATCATCCCTTCAAAAAATGGACTGCAGTGTCACCTGCGGGGCTCGAGATCAAAGATCCTGAAAATGCTGATCACGCCTCCATCACGATGCCTTTGGGAGAAGTGACCGTCAGGGCCGAATACGGTCTGCTCCCGAAGATAGAAAAGGCAACTCTCTTCGTTCCCTCTGTCTATGCGGAACATGAAATAGGCGGGACGGCAGTGCCCGACGAGGAGACGGAAAAGGTCCTGACCGCACAGACTTTCTGGAAGAGAAAGGATAATAAGAAAAAAGCAGGCTACAACGAGGAAGTGGTGGCTGAGATATGGCTTAAGCCGAATGCGGGATACAGGTTTGCCGATAAGGAAAACACCGGTCTCCAGCCCCTTTCTATCGATGCTGATTTCATTTTGGAAGCTCAGGACGGGAGACATCTCACTCTCAGGAAATCCTACCGCCATGGTGATCACGTGATCCTGGAGGTGGTACAGAGGACCGGAGCGGGAGTGGTAAAGGATGTTTCATGGGGAGAAACCGTGAAAGAGGTTTCCGCATCATCTCTTCCTTACGGCGATGCGGCAAAAGATCACATACTGAGGCTTATCCCCGACGGTGTCGCAGTAAATGTCTTCGATCAGACGGACGATACAAAGACCAATCCTGTCACAATGGATATCAAAAAGGAAGCCCCGGTGTTCGATGAGGATAATTCCAGATACACCGTAAAGGCATCCCTGCCCGATACCGGCCCGGAGTATGACTTCAACACCGGATCCGTGGAAAAGACCGTGACCTACACGGTGAACGTAAAGCCGGATCCCCTGGATATAAGGAAAGTAGAGTGGGGAAAGACCGTCTATGAGGTTTCGGAAAAGTCGCAGGAAGCGGATATCCTGAAAGCGGTACCGGATGAATTCCCCGTTACCTTTAAGAGCGTAAACGGTAATGAGTTCGTCATGTGGACCGGAGTTAAAAAGGCCCTTTCCGGGGAGAGCAGTCCCTATACCGTGACGGCGACCCTTGACCTTGAAGCTGACGCAGAGGGTACAAAGGGATACACAAATAAGGACGATATCCCTCTGTCTCAGGCCTTCACCGTAAAGATACCCGATTACTACAGTGTGACAGTCACCGGAGCGACTGCGGAAGGATATACCGAAAGAGAGTTTGACGCCCCCGCATTTAAGGCCGGAACCCTCAGACCTCTTGAAGGAGATGACCTTGTCATCGTATACGCAGAGGTACCGGAAGGTGAAAGATTTGTCAAATGGGAAGTCACAGGCTTTGCTCCTGATGATGAAGAACTCACGGATCCCGTGCTGTATTTCGATATGCCTGATAACAATGTAACCGTCAAAGCCGTTTATGACAAGGCGATCACGGATATTTCCTTTGAATTCGGCGAGTATGCCGCCAACCTGATATCCGTTTCGATAAATAGCGGGGCTGAGATCCTGAATCCGGACTGCTATACGGCTGTGAAACCTGCCGAAAGGATCTGGAGGATCTCTCTGAAACCCGGAAGCGGCTGGTTCTTTGATGAAGACCTTGAACTCTATGAAAGTGAGGAGATCGCGCAGTGGATCCGGAATCTCGGGGAGTACAGCGCTGATTTTGTGCTTGATACAAGATCTTACAAAGTGTCCGTCACCCCCGTTGACAGGGACGGAGTACCGGTTAAGGATTTCGGGACCGTGATCGCAGGCGGGTATGATAAAAATGAAACCGTGAGCGTGAACGTCCTTACGGTTCCCGATTATTATTTCCGGGAATGGAAAACGGATGACCAGGGACTTGTCCTCCACACCGATGAAAACGACAGAGTAACATTTACGATGCCTGACCGGGATGTGGAATTGAAGCCCGTATACGATCCTTACGTCAATATCAGGAACCTGCCCCTTACCGTGACGCGCGCTGTTCCTTTCAGCCCTCTCGCTGATAAAGGAACTGTGACAGTGAAAGGGGAAAGCGCGCCATTTGTCACAGGCAAATGGGAAGGGTGGCTTTCCGGATCCGTCGCATTCAATGAAGAGGTGAGCGCCGTTGTCAGGCTGATCCCGAAGAAGGGCAGCAGGTTCCCCGTGAAGAACGGCGCTGCGGACGTTGATCTCACCGTGGATGCGGGAGGAAATGAAGCCGGGATCGTTAAATCCGTGCTGCAGACCGACGGAAGCCTTCTTGTGACCGTAAAGCAGAAAACCCCCAAAGGAACAGTCACGGACATCGACTGGGGCAAAAAGGTTTATAAGGTGTATTCTGACGCTATCCCTGACGGAGACGCAGGTCCTGAGGCTGTACTGAATCTTCTTCCGGACAGTGTGGACGTCAGGTGCGAGGATCCCGGCGATACTGAGAAAACAGTTTCAGTAAATGCCGTCATTGAAAGGAGCGCTCCGGTATTTGACGGGGATAAAGCGGTCTTTACCGTCAGGGCGGCCGTGAACGACGACGGAAATGTCTTTGACTTTGACACCCATTCGGTGGAAAGGTTCACGGATTATACCGTTGAGGTCAGGAACAGGCCTCTCAACGTGAAGTCGATAGAGTGGGGAACGTCGGAGTTTATAGTCTCTGAAACGGCCACAGATCAGGAGATACTGGATACCGTTCCCGACAGTGTACGGGTGAACTTCGGAGTAGGCGATCCCGAAACGCTTATGACTCTTTCCGTTCCGGTGAAAAAGACGCTTACCACAGACAGCAGCCCGTACACAGTGAACGCCGCGCTTGATATCGTCGTGGATGCCGAAGGGTCACAGGGCTATACAAATAAAGACAATGTGAAGCTCGATCATGACTATACGGTATCGGTCCCCGAATACTATACCGCCGCTGTGACAGGCGGTTCGGCGGAAGGCATCACTTACAGGACCTTCGACCTTCCCGAGTGGGATGATGAAAATGGCGTCCTCAACCATCTTGAGGAGGCGGATTCCGTGATGGCCGAAGCCGACTACAGTTTAGACACCAGATTCCGCAGGTGGGATGTTTCCGGTATCGAGGGCCTGACGGAGGATGAGCTTACGGATCCCGTGCTGGTCTTTGATATGCCGGCGAAGAACGTAAGTCTTACAGCGGTCTTTGACAGAGAGATCTATGAGATATCTCCCGAAATATCCGAGGACAGAAAGAATGTGCTGTCCCTGTACGTGAATGAGTCAGTGTCCATCCCCGGAAGCGAGTTTACGACCGAAAGCTCCGGAGACAGGCTGACCGTGAAGCTTAAAGCGGACAGCGGTTATTATTTCAGTGAGAATACGGAACTCACCGAGAATGAAGTGGCGGTACAGGCCGTGAGCGTGAAGGATGACC
>JAEELB010000171.1 GCA_016288705.1 Lachnospiraceae bacterium
GCCACGTCGTCACCGCAAAGCAGGCTTTGCGGGGGGCCTAAAAACTGCCTACGCTCCTCCCTGCAATGCAAACTGTGCGGGAGACATGCAGGGTACAAAAAATGGGCTTGAGAAGACTCGAACTTCCGACCTCACGCTTATCAGGCGTGCGCTCTAACCGGCTGAGCTACAAGCCCCCGAAATTTCCACGCAACGGACAATATATCACAAGTGAACAGGGGTGTCAATAGGCTGTCGGCAGGAATCTGAGGAATATTGCAGGGGAATCTGAGGTATCCGGGGTGACATATTTGCTTTCCTGTGGTATGCTGATTGACATGATAAATTTTAATGTGCCTCCTTTCACGGGAAAGGAGATAGAATATGTGACCGAAGCCATTCATGCGCACCGGATATCGGGAGACGGCGAATTCACAAAGAAATGCAGCGCATGGCTTGAGGACAGGTTTAAGGCGCAGAAAGCTCTTCTTACCACCAGCGGCACCACCGCGCTGGACATGGCAATGCTACTCTGCGGTCTGAAGCCCGGCGACGAGGTCATCCTGTCAAGCTATACGTTTTCCAGCACTGCGACATCAGTCATTCTGGCCGGAGCCACACCCGTATTTGTGGACATCCGCCCTGACACCATGAATATCGATGAGAACAGGATAGAGGAAGCCGTGACTGACCGCACCAGAGCCATAGCTGTCACTCATTATGCCGGGGTCTCCTGCGAAATGGACCGGATAAACGGGATAGCAAAGAAGCATGGGCTGAGGGTCGTTGAGGACGCCGCGCAGGGGGTCATGAGTTCCTACAAGGGCCGCGCCCTGGGAACAATAGGCGATTTCGGCTGTTACAGCTTCCATGAGACAAAGAATTTCAGCATGGGAGAAGGCGGCGCCATCATCATCAATGACAAAGCATTTAATGAAGCCGCTGAGATCCTGAGGGAAAAGGGCACCAACAGGTCGAAGTTCTTCAGGGGAGAGATTGATAAGTATACCTGGGTGGACTTCGGAGACAGTTACCTTCCCAGCGAGATGAATGCCGCCTACCTCTGGGCCCAGCTGGAAAAGGCCGATGAGATCAGTTCCGACAGGATGAACAACTGGAACAGGTATTACGACAGACTTCTGCCCCTGAAGGATAAAGGGAGACTGGAGCTTCCCGTGATCCCCGACGGGTGCATCCACAATGCCCACATGTTCTATGTGAAGTGCCGGGATCTTGAGGAACGCACGCGATTCATCACCTATATGAAGGGACGCGGGGTTTACTGCGTGTTCCATTACGTGCCCCTTCATTCCGCCCCTGCAGGGCGCAAATACGGGAGAATGCACGGGGAGGATGTCTATACTACGAGTGAGAGCGAACGGCTTGTGCGGCTCCCCATGTACTATGGCCTTAAAGCGGAGGATACGGACTATATCTGCGGCGCGATATATGAGTTCTTCGGTGAAAATGGATAAGATCGCCGTCCTGATCCCGTGTTATAACGAAGAGAGCACTGTCTTCAAGGTCGTCTCCGATTTCAAAAGAGAACTTCCGGAGGCGGTCATTTACGTTTATGACAATAATTCCGGGGATGATACCGTGTCAGAGGCCGGGAGGGCCGGAGCCGTCGTCAGGAGGGAACACCTGCAGGGAAAAGGCAACGTGGTCCGCAGGATGTTCAGGGAGATCGACGCCGAGTGTTATATACTGGTGGACGGTGACGATACATATCCTGCAGAGAGCGCGGGCGAGATGGCTTCACTGGTCCTGGAGCAGGGGGCCGACATGGTGGTGGGAGACCGGCTGTCTTCCACATATTACACGGAGAATAAAAGGCGCTTCCACAATTTCGGGAATAATCTCGTGCGCGGCGTTATAAATACCCTCTTCAACAGTGAGATAAAGGATATAATGACCGGATACCGCGCCTTCGGTTACAACTTTGTGAAGACCTGCCCGGTTCAGTCGGCGGGTTTTGAGATAGAGACGGAGATGACGATCCATGCGGTTTCCCACAATCTGGATGTGCGGAATCTGGTGGTCGACTACAGAGACCGTCCCGAGGGCAGTGAATCAAAGCTCGACACCATAGGCGACGGGATGAAAGTGCTGGTCACGGTCTTCGACCTGTTTAAAAACTTCAGGCCGCTCCTGTTTTTTTCCCTTACCGGTCTTTTCCTGTTCCTGATCGCCTTTGCGGTCTTTTTTTTCAGGGTATGGATCCCCTTCCTTGAAACCGGGCTTGTGGACAGGTTTCCGACCCTCATTGTATGCTCCTTTGTGACGGTCCTTTCGGTGCTCTTATTTGTGTGCGGCCTCATACTTGACGCCATCATGCGGAAGGAGAAGAGAGAGTTTGAGTGGAAACTGGTCATAGCCGACAGACACAGAAGGGAAGGGAGCGCCCGGAACTGAGACCGGCAGACGCAGAGGGGAAAGTCCGGAGCTGAAACAGACATACGCAGACCGGATGACCCGGAGCTGAAACGGACATACGCAGACGGGGAGAATAAGGCCTGAAACCGGGAGGAAGATGAATGGATAATACTGAGATCAACGCAGGCGATGTAGCTGAAAATAAGAATCCTGACACAGCAGACAGCGCTGAAGCGGTTTCCGGAACCTCCGAAACCGTAAGTGAGATCTCCGAAAATGATAATAAGGACGTCGGCAGCGGTGCTCCGGGTCCTGTCTCCTTGCAC
>JAEELB010000172.1 GCA_016288705.1 Lachnospiraceae bacterium
GAGCATCAGGACCGCCGGAAGCACCCTCCTGGGGATCATCAACGATATTCTGGATTTCTCCAAGATAGAAGCAGGCAAAATGGAAATAATAAATGTGGATTACAGCTTTGTATCCATTCTCAATGATCTTGTAAATATGGTGCAGAATAAAGCGGAAGACAAAGGTCTTTCCTTTGACCTGGACATAGACAGCAATATCCCCGGCGTCCTTAACGGCGACGAGATCCGGATCAAACAGATCATCATCAACATTCTCTCAAACGCCGTAAAATATACCAGGCAGGGATCCATAACCCTCTCCGCCCATGCTCGAAAAATTGAGAATAAACCGGATTCGGTCATGCTCAGGATCAGCGTCGCGGACACCGGAATAGGGATCAAACCGGAAGATCTGGACCGGCTGTTTGTGGCGTTTGAACGCATTGAGGAAAAAAGGAACAGAAACATCGAAGGTACCGGACTCGGCATGACTATCGTCCAGAGGTTTCTCGGCATGATGGGCAGCCGCCTTGAGGTCGAGAGCGAATACGGCAAGGGCTCGGTCTTTTCCTTTGAACTTGAGCAGAAGGTCGTCAAATGGGATCCCATCGGAGATTACGATGAGGCCTTCAGACGTTCGTTGAGCGAGCGGACAAACTACCATGAAAAGTTTACAGCTCCCGACGCAAGAGTGCTTGTGGTTGACGATACGCCGGTCAATCTTACCGTATTCGTAAACCTGCTCAGGCAGACAGGTCTGCAGATCGACACGGCGGAAAGCGGTGATGAATGTATTTCGTATTATACCGAAAAGCATTATGACGTCATCTTCCTGGATCATATGATGCCGGATAAAGACGGTATAGAGACCCTCAAAGAGATGAAGCAGATAACTGACACACCGAACGCAGGAACTCCTGTGATCTGTCTTACCGCCAATGCCATATCCGGCATGCGGGAAATGTACACAAATGCAGGTTTTGACGACTATCTCACCAAGCCAATAGATGCCGAACGTCTGGAAATGATGCTGCTTCAGTATCTTCCCGGGGATAAGGTGACCCACGTGTCCGTCAGCGATGAGACAGACGATTACGTGCTCCCGGATTTTCTGTCGGATATCAGGGAACTGGATCTTAAAGCGGGACTGGACTACTGCGGCGACGGCGAGTCTTATATTATGGCTCTCGAAGTGTACATGGAAGGCGCGGAAAAGAAGGCTGAAGAGATAGAAAGATACTGGGCTTCGAAAGATATAAAGAACACGACCGTAAAGGTTCACGCACTCAAAAGCACATCCCGGGCGATAGGGGCGCTGGATCTTTCAGAATTCGCCGCAAGGCTTGAGAAAGCAGGAGACAGCGGGGACACGGAAACACTGGATAAAGAACTATCCGATCTTCTTTCCAGGTACAGACAACTGGGGAGAGATCTTGGACCGTTAACCGATAACCTTTAAACGGAGGAGGCATTTATGAAAAGGACACTTGGCGCCATACTGACTTTGAGCCTGACAACCGCGCTTCTTTTACAGGGCTGCGGCAGTCAAAAGAAAGCGAAAGACACATTCTCCCCAAAATATGACAAAAACACTGAGTTTTCCCTGACTGTTGCGGGTAATTATTCCAACTTCGAGTCCCTTGAAGCGGAGTTTGAGCGGTTTTACGAATACTACCCCAACGCAAGTCTCCAGTACGTATCGATGGACGATTACAATAACGTCATATCCAGCGCTCTTGCGGGCAACGAGCCGCCGGATATCTTTATCACAAACAGCTGGATGATCGGAAATGAAAAGTACGATGACATGTTCAAAGCCTGCGAGGTCCTGTCCGATCCCTCCCTTGCCATCGATTATTCATGCATCAGGGAATCTCTGATACGTACCACCGATTCGGGGGATGTCCTCATGCTCCCGATCTTCACCACTTCCTACGGAATGCTGGTCAATATGGACATCTTTGAAAAAGAGGGATTAAATGTCCCTTCCGACTATAAAGAGCTTGTGACGGTCTGTGAAAAGCTTAAAAGTGCGGGATATGATTCTCCCGTGATGGGACCGGACGCGTTCAGCGGATCGGGATTGTTTAATTGTTTTGCCTATCCTATGTTCGCCTACAACGTCCTAAAAAACAGTGACAGGATCGACTCCCTGAACGCCCTCGAACCCTCGTCGGGAGAGCTGATGCGTCCCTCTCTTGAAAGGCTTAATGAATTTGTAAACTCCGGCTGCATAGATATGGAAAAATGCCGGACGGAGATAACAGACGAATATGACTCCGTGATCATGAGGTTTTTTGAAGGCGATGTGCCGATGATGCTCGCCGCCGGCGATGTGGTCTCCGGAACAGCAAAAAGGGAGAGCAAATCCGACGCCTTTTCCGCCCATCCTTTTAAATACAGATTCTATGCCGCGCCCGCAGGTGACGAAGGCGGATACTTCATCAACTCCATCAGTATCTGCTTTTCCGTTAATGATCACAGCAGGAACATCGACATGGCAAATGAATTCATGCGGTTTCTGATCTGCACGAAGGAGCTCGGCAACATGGCGGGATTAAAACGTCTGATCCCGCCCGTTGACGATTTTTCGGCCGACTCGATCTACTCGGCCCTTGATGAGATACCGGATGAAAGGAGTTTCAGCGATAAAGAGACCGGTCTCATGGATCCTGCGGTCAGACAGTTCAGGGCTGCCATCTACGCCGTGGGCAACGGGAATATGACGGTGGATGAGGCCGTTTCCTCCTACGGGACTATCCCGGAGGAAGAGAAATAAGTCATATCAGATGATAAGGCCGTAGCAAAAGGGCCATACGACAAAGGAAGGGGCAGCAGCTGCTGCCCCTTCCCTGTTTTTCTTAACAGTGCCCGCCTTTGGCTTCCTTTGCTCACAGCACAAGGTTCGTGTTTGACTGGGCCACTATCCTGAACTTGTAAGTCCTGCTCCCTCCGAGAGGATAGGACACCGTTTTTTCGGATCCGCCTCTTGTGAGAGTCACCGTCATCTTTGCGGTTCCGGGCTTATTATTTCCGGAATAGGTGATGATGAAATCTCCGTCCTCTCTCTTGAGCGTCACTCCGTCCACCACCACTTCCTCGATGACCGGCAGGATATAACTCTTGCCCACGTAACTCACCGAAGGCACCTTCCCGGTGGTATCAAACCTGACGGTGGAGTGATCGTATTCATCCAGACTCCTGTCGGTATAGACCGTTCCGTCCTCCAGATCGGGGATCACGCCGGCTGTATCGCCGAAGACAGCATCGCCCCACCTGGAAGCCTTCTTTTCGTACTCGCTGTACACGTCTTCAAGTATGCAGCCTTCTTCTCCGAAATCGTAGAATCCGGTCTCGTTTCCTGCGGTCAGTTTCAGGTCATACGAAGGCGCCACCTTATCGACCTCTTCCGAAGCAGGTCTCTTACTGAAGGAAGCGGTGAAATATCTGTCGGCCAGCTTCTTAAGCTTCACTCCGTCTTCTCCGGACTGGAACACCGTGACTTTTGGCGCCTTCGCTCCCTTCACCACATCCTGGGACACCTTTACATAAAGGGTTCCGGGATTGTAGTGATCGTAATCCCTGTAGGCCATCACATCTGCCAGTCTCTGGCTGACATCGAAGGGAACCTTGACGGAGCTGCCCTTCTTCAGTCCGTGAACTTCGCTCTTCACCTTGACGGTGACCACAGCCGTACCGATCCTGTTTTCGCTTACTGACCTTTTGAAGCCGCCGAAGGTCAGAGCATAATCGGCATTGCCCTTCCCTTCCAGATCCACATCGATACCCAGGGCTTCGTCATACAGATTAACTGCGGTCTCATTGCCGGCGATGTTGAACTGAACGGGAGACACATATACCATTTCCGCCGTGATGGGCGCAGGGATCCTCCTGTAACAGGCTGTGAACACGGAACCGCTGAACCTGCCCTTTCCGATGAGAGCGATGCTGTATTTTCCCGGAAGGGTGTTATCAACCCGGGTCCCGTCAGCCAGGGTATAGCTTCCGTTAACCGCGAAGCTCTTGTCCGCGGACTCCTTTACGGCGACAGCCAGATCTTCATCCGACATGGGCACGTACTGTACTTTTCCGTCGGCCATGACAGGCTTCCCGAGTACGACCTCGGAAGCGGAGATCCCGTTCAGAGCCACATTTACATCCCTTGCCTTTCCGTCGAACAGTTCGCCCTTTTTGCTCCAGTCGAGACTCACCATGGAAGCCTTGATCTTTTCTCCCTTGACGGTCACCACTGCGGCTGCAGGCCCGTCCGCGGCAAGGTCAGGATAGTTTGCGTTGTCTCCTGTGAAGTACGCTTTGACCGTGTAAGTGCCGGCGCTCATGGCCTTGTTGTCCTCAACGCACGCGGTATCCGACTTCGGTTCGATGCTCAGCTCATACTCGTCGGGGCTCAAGGCGACCTTCCTTCCATCCCTGTTCCTCACTGCAGTACTGAAGCCTGTCACCAGCTGGTTGGCTGAAAGTCCGCCTGTCTGATAACTCTTCTTTGCAGTCTTTAGTTTAAGGGAACTGAACAGGACTTTGCCGGTTCCGTACACATCAAACTCATCATACAGCCCGGTTCCGCAGAAATTGTTCACTCCTGCGTATTTCACCCTGTACCTGCCTTCCGTGGTCACCTTTTTAAGGGTTTCATTTGCATTCTTTCCGTCAAGGCTTCCCACGGTGGTCCACTGCCTGCTGTCGTCATCCAGCTTCTGAAGGGTCATGGAGATATCTTTCCTGTTATAGGCCGTATTCTTGCGTGTGTCGTCCCTGTAGCATCCGGCTTCCTTGTCGTAAACCCGTCCCTGCCTCACAGGCTTGACCTTGAGTTTGATACCACCCTTCTTCCCTATGACATAAGAGTCAGCCAATCCTCCGTTTCGGAATACGCCGACGGCTCCGTTTGCGGAATGGATCGAGAGCGGCAGGATATCGTAACTGACCACTGTCTTCATTCCCTTGTAATTGCCTTTTCCGGTAAGTATCAGCTGAGGGCCTTTCTTCTGTGCTGTGGCGGCGTCTGCGTACAGCGGCGTGTATTCTCCTGTCACGGCATTGAAGGAAAGGGAAGCATTTTTGTTGTTCCTGTACTTCACGGTGTAATCCACGCCGTACACAAGGCTGTAGTCTTCGCCGAACTCGTCTTCATGACTCGAATCCCTGACCACAAGGTCGAGATCAAAGTTCGCGGATTTATTTGCGTTCTTCTTTCCCGCTGCCGGATCGAAGGTCAGCTTGTGGGCGAGGCCCGTATATCTCACCGGCAGAGGACTCACAACGTATACTCCTTCGGTCTCGTCCCTTACCGTCGCGTAGGAACCGACTCTCGCGTAAACGGTTATCTCATTGTAATCAATGGGGATGTCGCTGTAGACCACGCCTCCGTCTCCGTCCTCATACTCGGAAGCACTGATCTGAGCAAGCACAGTCTCATTCTGTTCCTGTCCCTCCACGGTTCCGTCGGATCCGTCTGAATTGACAGACCTGCCGACTATGGAGAATCCCACAAAGGACGCCTTTCCATCGGTACCGTAGAGTTCCTTAAGCCTTTCGTCGAACCAGTCTCTGTTTGCGCTTATTCCGTATTTCTTTCCGTCCTCAGTCTTTACGTCTTTCCTGTAGCAGTACTTTGCGGTGTCAGAGACCCTCTTTCCGGATCTCTCTATCACATAGCTCACCGAGTAACGCTTCTCCACAAAGAGTTCGTCGCTTGCAGGATTCGCCACAGTGCAGGACGCATAGGCCCACTCGGAAGGCAGTTCGTCACCGCCGAGGATCCTGACTCTGAACTCGGCGTTAGAGTCCGCGATATTGTAAAGAGTGAATATTCCGGTGTTTTCCACCGTGATGACTCTTCCCTGATCATAGGCGTCCCAGTCATCGCTTCTGCCGGGATATCTCACCCATACCTCAATGGTCTTTCCCGCGGCATGATCAAAGAATCCCACAACTGCGCCCTGAGTCGCCTTTATCTGTGATACGTCGGCAATGCCGTTCAGGCCCTCCGTGTCTGAGGAAATATCCACGAACCTGAGCCCTGCGGGGGCTGCAGGTCTTTCGGAAAGCGTCAGCGTGCTGACAGCGCCCGGGAAGTGCAGGCTGTCTCCTGACATCCTCACACTGATACCGGCGTTCTTTCCGTCCCATCCGAGCTCCTCCAGCTTGACGCTTGAAGCGGAAGCGGCCTTGTAACAGCCTTCATCCTCATCGTAGTACTGCCACTTGTCCACGCCCCTGAAGCCCACTCTGTCGTTCTCATGATCGATCTCCGGTTCAGGCAGTTCACCGTTTCCGGCGGGAAGCTGCACTTTGGTCCATTTGCTGGCGGGTTCCTCATAGGTTTCCGCATATCTCACATACAGGACTTTGCCGGCCTGATCGGATATATCCGCTCTCCAGCCCTTGAGCACGTTGACTCCGTCAAATGAATACTCGTACTCGTTGTCTTCATCCAGGAACAGTCCGAACTCGTTGTCAATGTTCTTTGAAAGGATCTGAGCCCCGTCGGGACCATCCTTTTCCTCCACGGGAAGGGCTCCATTCACAAAGGACAGCAGCACGAAAGGAATTCCGTCCTCGTCCGTGCCTAAGAACGCGTCTTCTTCCTCCGCCTCGCTGCCGTTCACCTTTATCGAAGCACCCGCGGAGAAGATGATATCCGAAACGTCATACTTCACCTGGGCTCCGCCCTTTACGGGAGTGAGCGTGATCTTTCCGTCGTCATCCGGTGAAAGGGATATCTGAGCATCGTACCAATAGGCCTCATCATCGTACACGGTCCCCTTGGTATCGGTGATCACTCCGGACCACCAGACATCGATATTTGCGGGATCGACCACATATTCCTCCGTCACTCTGATGCTGACTCTGTCCGCCTTCCGGATCAAGGGTTCACCGGCTTCGGGTTCCGCGATATTTACGTTCACTTCGTTTACCACAGGTATGAACCTTGCAGTCACGCTGACGTCGCTGTCAGGCATCTCAACCGTGATGTATCTGTTGGTATATCCTCTGGTCTTCGTGGTGTCGAGGCCGAGTGAATTTTCGCTCAGTGTCCCTGACAGAGTATCCGCAGTGATCGCCAGATCCGCAGGGACCTCCCACCTGAAGAACACTTCATCCCCGGTCACAGGGCTTGCCAGGGAGACCTTAGATCCGGCAGAGAGTTCATCCACCTTATAGGAACTCCTCTCCATCTCGTCTCCGGAATCGGGATCGATATACTTCTCCTTGCAGGGGACCCCGTTAATATCCTTAAAGTCCACGGTAAGCGTTTTGTCACCGGGAACGAAGAATGAGACAGTGCTCTCCCTGACGCCGCTCACCAGCTTAACACCGGGCTCGCTTACGGACTCGACCTCGCTTATGGCTTTGATCCTGAAGTTTACAAACTGTCCTCTGTTGTCTCCCGGTATATCCAGGACGATCTTCTGCACGCCGCCCTTGTGATCCAGTTCGTGGTCACCGGTACCCGCGGAGGGATCTGCCACCTCGGGCATTTCATCTCCAGTGGAGAAGGCATAATTGTAACGCACAGTGCATTCGTCATCGGCGATAAAGGACACGTTCATCTTTGTATGAGCGTCATTCGCTTCAAGCTCGACAGCGGGAACTTCCGGAGCGCCCTCCCTGACAAGTGTAAGGGTAAATTCCTTCGTGAGTTCCACCTTGCCGGGATCAAGCCATCCGTCGTCGCCTTCAAAGTCTTCGTAATCCGCGCGTGAACTGTAGCTGCCGATATCATCCCTGAGATCGATCTCTCCTGTGATCCTGTAGACTACCGCGTCGTCCGTTTCGGTCTTTACTATCCTGTTCTGGGACAGGCTTCGGGGATCGGGCCAGATGATCGGCCTTATAACAGGTTCCTCTCCCGGGGCGCTGTCGTTGAACAGGAGCCCTGCGGATGCGGGAAGGAGGAACATTTCAGGCTCATCTCCGTTGACGGTGAAATCGGTGATCTCCGTGTCTCCCCAGTCTATGCCGGAAAGCACCCTCTTATCCATGGTAAAGTCCACGTAGAATTCCGCTCCTCCGTCGGAAAGAAGGTTTACATCGGTTATCTCTGTTTCCGTTCCGTTGTCGTCCAGCATGAAGGATGTGACAAGGCTGTCGCCCCAGGTCAAGAAGATGCTGTCGTCCGCAGGATACACCACGCCCCTTCCGGTCACTGTCTCACCGTATCCGGGAACCTCGTTTTCTTCAAGATCCCAGCTGAACACGGTCTTTGCATCGTTGAGGCTTCCGCCTTCGGCGACAGCCTTTAATGCAGTCCTGGGATCGGGCAGCTTCTCTCCCCTGACAGGTGCCGTTATACTGAGATCCACATACTCGATCTCTTTGTAAGGAGAGTAGACCGCATGAAGGGTTACAGTCTGATCAGGCATCTCGAAGGAAACCCTTCCGTCCTCACCCGTGGTGAGTGCCAGTCCTTCGGGCTCGGTACTCCATTCCTTGAAGCGATAGCCCTCTATC
>JAEELB010000173.1 GCA_016288705.1 Lachnospiraceae bacterium
ATGAAGAAGGGCATGTTCTCAATGATGAACTACTATCTGCCCCTTAAGGGAATGGCCGCCATGCACTGCTCCGCAAATACAGACATGGAAGGAAAGAACACCGCCATCTTCTTCGGCCTTTCCGGAACCGGCAAGACCACCCTTTCCACCGATCCCAAGAGACTCCTCATCGGTGATGACGAGCACGGCTGGGACGACAACGGCGTGTTCAACTTCGAGGGCGGCTGCTATGCAAAGGTCATCAACCTTGACAAGGATGCCGAGCCCGACATCTACAACGCAATAAAGAGGGACGCTCTTCTTGAGAACGTGACCGTGGACAAGGACGGAAAGATCGACTTTGCCGACAAGTCCGTCACCGAGAACACCCGCGTGTCTTATCCCATCGAGCACATCGACAAGATCGCTCTCTAGGTCAACGGAAAGTCCGCAGGACCTGACGCAAAGAACGTGATCTTCCTTTCAGCCGATGCTTTCGGGGTTCTGCCTCCCGTGTCCATCCTGACTCCCGAGCAGACCAAGTATTATTTCCTTTCAGGCTTCACTGCGAAGCTTGCAGGAACCGAGATCGGCATAACCGAGCCCGTTCCCACCTTCTCAGCCTGCTTCGGACAGGCCTTCCTGGAGCTTCCTCCCACCAAGTACGCAGAGGAACTCGTTAAGAAGATGGAGAAGTCCGGCGCGAAGGCATATCTGGTAAATACCGGATGGAACGGCACCGGAAAGCGCATATCCATAAAGGATACCAGAGGCATCATCGACGCCATCCTGAACGGCGCCATCCTGAAGAGCCCCACAAAGAAGATACCTTACTTTGACTTTGAGGTTCCCACGGAACTTGAGGGCGTGGATACCGGGATCCTTGATCCCAGAGATACCTACGCGGACGCTTCCGAATGGGAAAAGAAGGCTCAGGATCTGGCAGGCCGCTTCATCAAGAACTTCAAGAAGTATCAGGGCATCGAGGGCGGCAAGGAACTCGAGGCTGCCGGCCCCCAGCTTTGATGGTTTGACGGATCACCTGAATGATCATTTCCGTTAATGCAAGACCCCGCGGGTTTACCTGCGGGGTCGTTGTGTATTTACATATTATGGAAAGGAGACAAACATGAACGTAGGAATTCTCGGTGCAGGAAGGATCGCGGCCATAATGGCAAAAACCATAAACGGGATGGGGGATGAGGCCGTTCTCTACGCCGTATCTTCCAGGGACAGCGAAAGAGCGGGGAAGTTTGCCTCTGACTGGGGCGTGAAAAAGGCGTACGGCTCCTATGAAGAGATGCTTGGGGATGATAATGTGGACCTGGTGTATATCGCCGTCCCTCATTCACATCACCACCGCTGGACTCTGGAAGCGCTGAAAGCAGGTAAAAACGTGCTCTGTGAAAAATCCTTTGCCGCAAACTCAAGTCAGGCAAAGGAAATGATCGAGTATGCGGAGGAAAAGAAACTCCTTCTGACTGAAGCGATCTGGACCCGCTACATGCCCTCAAGGCAGATAATAAACGATATGATAGACAAAGGCGCGATAGGGGAGGTCCTTTCCGTTGACTCCAATCTGGGTTACAAGATCGATTTTAAGGAGAGGATGGTCAAACTCGAGCTTGCCGGCGGATGTCTCCTGGATCTCACCGTATATCCACTTAATTTCTCGAGCATGATCCTCGGAAATGACATAAAAAAGATAAACGCCTCAATGATATTGACGGAGACCGGCGTGGACGGACAGGACAACGTAATGATCGAGTACAACGACGGAAGGATGGCGACCTGTTTTACCTCAATGTTTGCGCTTTCCGACCGGAGAGGCCTGATCTGCGGAAGCGAAGGTTTTATTTCCGTACAGAATATAAATAATCCCGAAAAGATCACCGTCTATGATGCACAGTATTCCGTTAAGGAAGAGATAACCGTTCCGGAGCAGATCACCGGTTATGAATATGAGGTGCTTGCATGCAGGAGGGCTATCGAGGAGAACAGGATAGAATGCCCTGAAATGCCACACAGCGAGACTCTTGAGATCATGAGGCAGATGGACCTTATCAGAGAACAGTTCGGGATAGTGTTCCCTTTTGAGAAGTGACGGGCACAGGCGTTTGAAGTATCGGATACGGGCAGGCAGCTTCATGCCTGCCCGTTACTTTATATTCGTCTGCCGGAGGGATCGGACCGTCACCGCCGGTTCAGGCTGTCAGTATAATTACAGCGTGACTGTGAGGATGTTCAGTCCGAAAGTGTTCATGTAATTCATGCTCTTTGAGATGCTGCTTGCGATACGCAGGCCGATGTTGTGGGATATGTCCTCGGGATCAAAGAGCCTGGCTGTTTCTGCGGGATCAAAGGATTTGCAGTCGTCCTTCAGGCAGATGACCACGTCATCTCTGATACAGGAGACCCGGATGTCCAGGATGTGTTTTTTGCCATCGCTGAACCCGTGTTTGATGATATTTCCGGCAAGCTCTTCCACGCAGAGGGAAGAGCAGTTTGTCCGCCTGGTATCTACGCCGTGGCTTTCACAGAAATCCCACACGAGAGCCGAGATATTGACCACCTCCTCCATGCTGTGAACAGAGATGTCCAGACGGTCTTCATCCGGCACACCGAAGCCATCCGGAAAGCACATGATCCGTTCCGCGTCAGGGTGTCTGAAATTGTAGATGGCTGAAAAGATGAGAAGCACCAGATTGTTGAATAAGTTTCCGAGAATCTGCGCGACCCAGACCCCGGTCATTCCGAAAGCGGGGGCCAGAATCACGGTAAGCACGCACACGCTCACAAGTCCGTCCAGCAGAGAGACGATCCTTACGATCCTCTCGTGGTACTGGCAGTGGAAGTAATTCGACAGACCTACGGTGAATGAACTGAAAGGTGAGAAAAGAGGGAAGAGCAGGAAGCCCTGAAGCGTCATCCGGAAAACATCGGAGGACGGATCGTGGAAGAAGATGTTTGTCAGGGGGTAGCAGCAGGCAGACAGGATCAATGAAACCGCAAGAACGAGAACGATCCCCCGCTGGAGGAAGGTCTTCATCAATACCTTCAGCCCGTCTTTGTCTTCCTCACCCACATATACGCTCCCAAGAACCATGACTGCGGAAGTGACCCCGGCGGGAACAGCCCAGTATACACATCCAAAGGATTGGACAGCCGAGAATGCTGACAGCCCTGTCTCTCCGATAAAATAAGCGATGACCCGGTTGATCACCGTTCCCCGGATAAAGATGCAGAATTGGGCTATGGCGCCGGGGAGCCCGTTTATCAGGATATCGCGCAGATCCGAAAACACCACATTTTTGATCTCGAATCTGAGAGAAGATTTTCCCGACAGATACCAGGAACCCTGGATCGCAAAGAACAGAAGATTGGATACCGAGGTGGAAAGTCCCAGGCCGAACAGCCCCATTCCCAAAGAGGAGATAAAGAACCAGTTCAGGAAAGCGTTTACGAAAAACATGGACAAAATGGAAGTGTAACTCAGCTTTTCCTTGTGCTCCAACTGAAGAAAAGCCGTGAACTGTGTGCCCAGACAGAAAAAAGGAAGACCCAGGGCATAACCTCTTATATACATGGCAAGCCCGGGTATCAATGAACCTCTTGCCCCCAGCATAGGGGCCAACTCATGAGGAAAGATCTCGCATAACAGAGTGAGGATAAGGGATATCACGATGATCGAGATCACATCCAGAGAGAAGATGCTGCGCGTCTTTTCCGCCATCCTTTTTCCAAGGTATTTTCCGCAGAGAACCTGGGCTCCTCCGAAAAAGAGGGCGTTAACTCCGTTCAGCAGGTTTGTGACGGGGCAGAACAGCCCGGTTATCGCCATGGCTTCCGCGCCGAGCAGGTTTGCGGCGAATGTGTTGTCAATGACCGCATTCAGACCGCTGATGATGACCAGGATTATCTGGATCGGCAGAAGCTTCATGTACAGCCTGGGGATCAGTTCGGAGTGTTTTGCGATCACTGCTTCCTTATTGTTCCGGGATCCGCCCGGAGTGGTGCTTTTCTGATCCGTGCGTTCTTCAGATGTGGCGTTCATGTTATCCGTTTGGATATTATCCTGTGTGTCATTGCGAGTAGTGTTCATCTTGAGACCTTCTCTATATGCTCAAATTTTTTCCGGACAGTATTCCGGAAAACATTTTGATTATACACCATTTCTATTTTTTTTCATCATCCATAAATATAAAAAGTGAGATGCCTGCGAGGCTCGATTAGCCTAGACTAACCGCCGTTCCTGCATTGACAGGGTTTTCAGGCAATGATAAAATACAAGGCGTTGCGGGGATTACTATTTCAGTTATTTCTACGGTAATTCATTGGGTGGAGGTTCCTTAAGGACCATGCAGTTTCCCAACGGATCCGACAGATCCCGTCAGGAGTTGCAGGACCTCAAAAGGAGCGCCCCCTCAAAAATTCAAAAAGTCAGGAGGACAGATCAGTATGGCAAAGAGAAAAATGAAAACGATGGACGGAAATGAAGCTGCCGCATACGCTTCTTATGCGTACACTGATGTAGCAGCTATCTATCCCATCACCCCCTCATCGCCCATGGCGGAGCACACGGACGAATGGGCGACGGACGGACAGAAGAATATCTTCGGTCACACGGTCCAGATCACAGAGCTCCAGTCAGAAGCAGGCGCAGCGGGTGCCGTGCACGGATCCCTCGTGGCAGGAGCCATGACATCTACCTACACAGCTTCCCAGGGATTGCTTCTCATGATCCCCAATCTGTACAAGATCGCCGGTGAGAGGCTTCCCGGCGTGTTCAACGTGTCTGCCAGATGCGTGGCTTCTCACGCGCTCAACATTTTCGGAGACCATTCAGACGTCTATGCCTGCCGTCAGACCGGTATGGCGATGCTCTGCGAGTCTTCCGTTCAGGAAGTCATGGATCTGACTCCTGTTGCATATTGCGCAGCTGTGAAGGGAAGGATACCCTTCATCAATTTCTTCGACGGCTTCCGCACCTCTCACGAGATCCAGAAGATCGAAGCCTGGGATTATGAAGATCTGAAGGACATGATCGATCTTGACGCCATTCAGGATTTCAGAAATAAAGCCCTCAATCCCAATCATCCCTGCCAGATGGGATCGGCGCAGAACCCTGACATCTTCTTCCAGACCAGAGAGTCCTGCAACACCGCATACAACGACATGCCCGAGATCGTCCAGCAGTACATGGACAAGGTAAATGAAAAGCTCGGCACCGATTACAAACTCTTCAATTACTACGGCGATCCCAATGCGGAAGTAGTCATCGTGGCTATGGGCTCCGTAAATGATACCATCGAAGAGACCATCGATTATCTCGAGGCTCAGGGCAAGAAGGTCGGCGTTGTCAAGGTCAGACTGTATCGTCCTTTCTCGGCAAAAGCTCTTGTGGAAGCGATCCCTGATTCCGTTAAGAGGATCGAGGTTCTGGACAGGACCAAGGAGCCCGGTTCCATGGGCGAACCTCTTGCGCTCGATGTCATCGCTGCACTCAAGGGGACCAAGTTTGAGAATACTCCCGTATTCTCCGGACGTTACGGCCTTGGCTCGAAGGACACAACCCCCAACCAGATCGTGGCAGTGTTCAACAACGACAGCAAGAAAGAGTTCACCATCGGCATCACCGATGATGTTACAAACCTTTCTCTGGATCCCGGACCCGCTCTCGTGACCACTCCCGAGGGAACCATCAACTGCAAGTTCTGGGGTCTCGGCGCAGACGGAACAGTCGGCGCAAATAAGAACTCCATCAAGATCATCGGCGACAACACCGATATGTACGCCCAGGCGTATTTCGATTATGACTCAAAGAAGTCCGGCGGCGTGACCATGTCACACCTTCGTTTCGGCAAGAAGCCCATCAAGTCCACCTATCTCATTCACAAGGCGAACTTCGTGGCCTGCCATTGTCCCGCATATATCCGCAAGTTCAATATGTCCCAGGAGCTGGTGGACGGAGGAACCTTCCTTCTGAACTGCCCTTGGACCGAGGATGAGCTGGACAAGGAGATCCCCGGACAGGTGAAGTCATTCATCGCTAATCACAACATCAAATTCTACATCATCAACGGCTCAAAGATCGGCGTTGAAGTCGGAATGGGACCTACAAGGATCAATACGATCCTCCAGTCAGCATTCTTCAAGCTTGCAAAGATCATTCCCGAAGAGGATGCGATAAAGTTCATGAAGGACGCTGCCCAGAAGACCTACGGCAGAAAGGGTGAGGAAGTGGTCAAGAAGAACTGGGCCGCTATCGACGCCGGCGCGGATCCCAAGAACCTGGTAGAGGTGAAGGTTCCCGATTCCTGGAAGACAGCAGCTGAGGAAGGACTTGACTTCAAGCAGGCTACCGAGGGACGCAAGGAAGTGGTTGACTTTGTAAATAACATCCAGAACAAGGTCAATGCTCAGGAGGGTAATACTCTCAAGGTTTCCGACGTTATGCCTTACACCACCGGCTGGACTCCTTCAGGCGCCGCTGCATACGAGAAGCGCGGCATAGCCGTGAATGTTCCCACCTGGAATCCCGAGAACTGCATACAGTGCGAATTCTGCTCATATGTATGTCCTCATGCCGCCATCCGTCCCGTTGCCATGACCGAGGACGAGGCGTCAAAGGCTCCCGAAGGCATGCAGTGCAAGGATCTTACCGGAATGCCCGGTTACAAGTTTGCCATTGTCATTTCCGCTCTTGACTGCACGGGCTGCGGCTCCTGCCAGAACGTATGTCCCGGCATGAAGGGTGAGAAGGCTCTTACCATGGGCGCTCTTGAAGCGAGCCAGGGCGAGCAGAAGTACTTCGACTACGCCGTTACCCTTCCCGAGAAGGCCGATGTGGTCGACAAGTTCAAGGTGAATACGATAAAGGGTTCGCAGTTCAAGCAGCCGCTGCTTGAGTTCTCAGGCGCCTGCGCAGGCTGCGGCGAGACTCCTTATGTGAAGCTCGTGACCCAGCTCTTCGGAGACAGGATGTACATTGCAAATGCTACAGGCTGCTCATCCATCTGGGGCAACTCTTCACCTTCGACTCCTTATACTGTGAATAAAGAAGGCAAAGGACCCGCCTGGGATAATTCGCTCTTTGAGGACAACGCCGAGTTCGGATACGGCATGCTCCTTGCACAGAAGGCTCTCAGGGACGGCATCAAGGAAAAGGTTCAGGTGCTGGCCGACAAGGGCAGCGCGGAAGCAAAGGCCTGGATCGACACATTCTCAAGCTGCGCGGAGAACGGACCTGCAAGCGAAGCTCTCCTCAAGGCCATTGAGTCCGATTCCTCCGATGAAGCGAAGTACATCAAGGATAATAAGGACTTTGTCGCCAAGAAGTCACAGTGGATCATCGGCGGCGACGGCTGGGCATACGATATCGGCTTCGGCGGCGTGGACCACGTCCTTGCCAGCGGTCAGGATGTGAACGTCCTGGTGCTGAACACCGAGGTTTATTCGAATACCGGCGGCCAGGCCTCCAAGGCTACTCCTACCGGCGCAGTGGCGCAGTTCGCCGCAGGCGGAAAGGAAGTAAAGCAGAAGGATCTCGCCTCCATCGCCATGAGCTACGGCTATGTATATGTGGCTCAGATCGCCATGGGAGCCAGCATGCCTCAGACCATCAAGGCCATCTCGGAGGCAGAGGCTTATCCGGGACCTTCACTCATCATCTGCTATGCTCCTTGTATCAACCAGGGCCTGAAGGCCGGCATGAGCAAGGTCATGGACGAAGAGAAGAAGGCAGTGGATGCAGGCTACTGGCACCTCTTCAGGTACAATCCCGAGGCGGAGGGTTCCAAGTTCACCATGGATTCCAAGGCGCCTACGGCTGCGTACAGCGACTTCCTTGCAGGAGAGGTCCGTTATACCTCGCTGAAGCTCAAGAATGCCGAGAGAGCAGACAAGCTCTTCGCAAAGGCAGAGGAGAACGCAAAGGAGAGGTACGCTTACCTCGAGAAGCTGAATCAGCTGTATTCGTAAAGTCTGTCGATGGTATAGCAGGGAATTGTTCGGTCGGTCAGGGGAGAGATCTCCTGACCGACCGTTTTTGAAGGATAAGGATATGAATGATAATTTTATTGACAATATATTTAACGGGTTTGTAGATGCTTACATGGGCGATGAGCTTTCCAAAGCCCTGGAAGAAGCAAAGGTAAATCAGCACAGGAAGAGCATTACCGATATTTCCTTTGCTCCCGTTCCGACGGAAAGGACGGAAACGCTCAGATCGGTGAAGACAGGTTTTTTCGGTGGAGGAACGAAGAAAAAACTCATCGATTCCTTTGAGAACGGAAGGACCACTTACGCTGAAGTGCTGGTGCTTGCAAGGTGTCTCAAGGTAACCGACAGAGACGATGACGATCCGGGGAACAACAGTTACAATTACTTCTATAAGGTCGCCGATCTTGAAGGCAACGTCATAAGGGAGGATGTACCTGCCCTGGAAAACGAATATGCCATAGGATTCTCATGCAACAAAGGCGATTCCGCAAGCGAAACCGGAAGCCCGGATAAGGTTGATCCATCAAACTATCTCCATATGTATGTGCTCCATTACTATTTAAAGGATGATCAGTATTATGTGGCGCTTACGAAGGAAGAGTTTGAGGATCTCACGCTTTTTGTTAAATTTGCGGGCTCCCGTCACCATTTCGTGGAAGACGGGGTGGGCTACAGCTGGTGAAGGGCCCGTCGGGAAAGATTCCTTTGTCCTTTATATGGAATATTGGATTCAATGATGATAGAATACATCTGTCTTAATTTTGTATGCGGTGTCATGGTTTGATGTGGCAGGCGCGGATTTATCGGAAAGGCGGGGGCGCGATTATGGTCAGGAGCATGACTGGTTACGGCAGGGCGGAGGCGGTAAAGGATTCCAGAAGGATCGTATTTGAGATCAAATCTGTCAATCACAGGTATCTGGATCTGAATGTCAGGCTGCCAAGAAAATTTTCCATGTTTGAACCGAAGATCAGGACTCTGACGGGGAAATACATTTCCAGGGGGAAGGTTGATATCTCTGTTACTTATACCGATACGGAGATTCCGGCGGGGTCCCTTCATTACAACAAAGAGATCGCCGGAAAGTATCTGTTCTATCTGACCGACATGCAGAGACAGCTGGGCGTATCGGGCAATATTTCCGCTGTGGATATCGCAAGAATGCCCGATGTGTTCACTATCGAAGAGGAAGAAGAGGACGAGAAGTCTTTATGGAAGCTTCTTGAAAAAGCCGCGGTAAATGCCTTTGATGCATTTGTGAGATCCCGCGAGGAAGAGGGAGAAAGACTCAAATCGGATCTGATCGATAAGGCAGGTTCCCTCAGGTCTGTAGTAAACTTTATAGACCTCAAGGTGCCTGATATCGTTGAAAATTACAGAGGGGAACTCTATGCGAGAGTTCAGGATATGCTCAAGGACGCCAAGATGGATGAGAACCGCGTGCTCACCGAAGTTGCGGTCTTTGCCGACAAAGTGGCCGTGGATGAAGAGATAGTGAGACTGAAGAGCCATATCGCCGCTTTCTGTGATACCCTCGAAGAGGGCGGAGAGATCGGAAGGAAGCTCGATTTTATCACCCAGGAGATGAACAGGGAGAGCAACACTATCCTCTCAAAGACGAACGACATGGAGGTTTCCGAAAAGGGCATCGAGCTTAAGACAGGTATAGAAAAGATAAGGGAGCAGATACAGAATCTTGAGTGACTTTATCCATGTTGGCTTTGGAAATATCGTAAATAAGAGCAAGGTGATCGCTATAGTCGGACCCGAGGGCGCGCCCGTAAGGCGCATGGTCTCCAACTCCAGAGATGCGGGGACGGCGATAGATGCAACGCGCGGCAGGAAAACCAGATCGGTCCTGATCATGGAGGGAGACCGTCTGGTATTGTCTGCGCTTTCTCCCGATGCGCTCCTTAAGAGAGCCGGAATTGAGATTGAGGGATCTGATCTGCAGGATTCCGGGGAGGCGTGAGGCATCCTTCATTTGAGACCCATGGAAAAAATAATAAGGAAGCGTGTCTTACGGGATATGCTTCTGCAAAAAGACCTGTGTGGTTGAGCGGTACCCCGGAGAACCGCAATAATGATCAATTTTTAGACAGGGGTTTGACAATCTGGAAACCCCCATTGAAATCCTTGAAAATTTCCGTCATAATAAAATATTATTATACATTTTTTCTGTACTTTTGTATCGAGGCAAGCGGTGTTGACTGCTGTAACAGCCGCAGATTAAATGAAAGAGAGGGTTGGCTTATGAAAATGAAGTTGAAAAGGTTATTAGGCTTCCTGCTCAGCATCCTTCTGGTGCTGGGGGCGGTGCCGGGGATGAGTATGACTGCGTATGCGGAAGATGCATTGGCTATATACCCCCTCTGGGTCGGCGGTGTGCAGGTGACGAGCACGAATGCTGATAATATATTGGGCGACAACACAACAAGTTACGATGACAGCACAAAAACTCTGTCACTGAATGGTGCGACTATTACGGACGGATATACCGCAGATTTCGTAACAAATGGGATTTACTATGATCCCGGAAACGATTTTGTCACACTTAATATCAATTTGGGGACAGGTACTACAAATATAAGCAATTTAGGTTACGGCATCGGTGGTTCTACTCATGCTAGTTTTGCGATTTCCGGAGAAGGAACCCTTAGTGTAAATGCTTCTAAAAGCGGTATATTCTCCCAAAATAACATAACGATCAGCGGAGGCAATTTGAGCCTGTCCTCAACCGGTAATAATGGGGCGGGTATCAGCGCAAAAACTGGTCTTTTGACAATCAGTGGAGGCACCGTAACCGCGTCCTCAACCGGTAACAACAGTATGGGTATAGTTGCCCAAAACATTAACTTTACTGGTGGCGTAGTCACTGCTTCCGGTAAAATGAAGGCTGTAAGTGGAGATGGTGGCATTACCCTCGGTGAAAACGTAACAGTTAAAGCCGGAGCTGACGAAGCCAGCGCTGTTCCTGTTGATGCCATAGGTGATCAGAAATGGGTGCGTATTGAGAAGGAAGTCGCCTATAACGTGATCATCGCAGATGACATCCAGTGTGGGGGCGTAGCAGCGGACAAGTCTTCGGCAAAAGCGGGCGAAACCGTCACCCTGACCGCTACGCCGGATACCGACTGTAACCTGCTGAGTATCGGCGCAAAAGCCGGCAGGGCCGAGACTGTAGCGGATATCATTGCGGCAATAGGGAGGGCCTCCTTTACAAACGGTGATGATACAGTTACTGTATCTGAGAATAGTTTGACAATAAGCTCTTACTCAATAGCAGCGGAAAATACCATAACTAGATGGACAGATATGTATTTTACCGCTATGGATGATGAATATAATTCCTGGTCTTTTACTCTTTCGGGAGAAACGGGCAAGATTACAAGTATATCATTCAGCTCTAGCTCTGGATCATTCTTTGGCACATGCTCTGGCGAAAGTGAATATTTTCTGATAAAGCCGGTTGTGCTGACGCCGGATACCACCAACCCGAACGTCTACACCTTCTCCATGCCCGCGGCCCCTGTGACCGTGAGCGCGGTGTTTGAAAAACTGTATCCCCTTTGGGTCGGCGGCACGCAGGTTACCGGCACGAACTTGGGAAGTTGGGGGTGGAGCTTTGATCCGGACACCGCTACTCTGGAGCTGTGGGGTGCGACGATCACAGGAGATTATCACAGCGCTGCAATATACGCCGAGTCGATGGATTTGATCATCAACGTGAATTCGGACAGTACCGTTACCGGACCTGACGGCGGCTACGGGATTTGGGTGAATTCTTCCGATGATGGCTCCCGGTCCATTACAATCAATGGTGATGGCAGGCTATCCGTCACTGGCGGCAGCACATGTGTTAAGGTCAGCGGCAGCATTACCGTCAACGGAACGTTGAGCGCCGCGACCGGCACGACGGGAAATGACGATAAGTATGGCGTTGACGGCAACATCGTAATCAAAGAGGGGGCTGTCGTGGATGTCACGGGCACCACGCGGGCCATTAAGGGCACCGTTAGTAACGACATCGCCGGCCTCGGCTGGACTGATGTGTCTGGCGTCGAGGGTGAAGCGGTGATCGACGTCAGCGAAGGCCAGGCTCTTAATGATTATAAAAAGGTTCAGTTTCCGTGTTACACAGTAACCTTCAATACTGAAGGCGGCGAACCCGGGATCATGCCGGGGCTCGTGGCAGTCGGCAGCACGATAGACGCGCCCACCACACCGACCAAAGAAAATATGGTATTTACCGGCTGGTTCGACGGAACGAACCTTGTCACCTTCCCGTACACGCCTCTAGGGGATGTAACGCTGACGGCGCAGTGGACGGATGCGGTCGCGAGCATCACCAGGAACGGCAAGACGAGCTATTACGCGACTTTGCAGGACGCGTTCGACATGGCGGTGGATGACGACATTGTCAGGATGATCTCGGACGTGGAGATGAGGAGAGATCTGTTCGTGCGCAACAAGAGAATCACGCTCGACCTCAACGATCATGGTTTGTTCATCAATTACAGCGTTATCGGCTACAAGATCCTCTGGGTCGAGAATAGCGGCAGCCTGACGCTGACCGACAACGCAGAGAACAAGACCGTCCATATCATAGAGATGGATAAGAGCGGCGAGATGTATCTGCCGGAGGACAAGCCTCTCTCTCGCGGCAGGTTTCCCGCGTCAGGAACGGATGGGAACAAGACCATTGAGGTCACAGGCGGCTATATCGCCGGCGGCTACGCGAGCGGCGGCAGCGGTGGCGGCGGTGTGCGCGTTAGGAGCGGCAGCAGCTTCACGATGACTGGCGGCACGATCTGCGCCTGCACGACCTCCAAGACTTCCGAGACTTCCGCCGGCCACGGCGACTCCGGCGGCGGCGTGTACGTCAGCGGCGGCGGCAGCTTCACGATGACCGGCGGCACGATCCGGGACAACTATTCGTATGACAACGGCGGCGGCGTGTACGTCGCAGGTACATTCACGATGACCGGCGGCACGATCCGGAACAACACTTCGTATGGGAACGGCGGCGGCGTGTATGTCAACGGCGGCGGCAGCTTCACGATGACCGGCGGCACGATCAGCGGCAATACCGCCCCAGCCGGCAGCGGCGTGGACGTGTACGGCGTCATCCAATATCCCCTCTATGTCGGCGGCACGCAGGTGACGAGCCTGAACAGGAATAACGTGCTTGAGGGTGACACCCTGAATGATCGCAAGGTGAGCTACACGCCGGCCGTGGCGGATAATCCGGAAACAACGGACGTGGATGAATCCACCCCCGCCACCCTCACGCTGAGTGGAGCGACAATCACGAGCGGCCATGAGGGCACTGCCATCTACTCGGCAGAAAATCTGACCATCAACGTGACGGCGGACAGCATCGTCACCGGCCCCAATAATGATTCGGGCGACAGCTGCGGTATTCGTGTCAGCGGCAGCCTGACCGTCAATGGCACCGGCACGCTGACCGCCGCAGGCGGCACGGCGAACGGAACCAGCTGCGGCGTTTCTACAACCGGAGCCGTCATCGTCGCAGAGATTGGTACGCTGACCGC
>JAEELB010000174.1 GCA_016288705.1 Lachnospiraceae bacterium
AAGGAAAACAGGAAGTTTCAGTATTCGGAACTGGAGAAGGGCGGAAACGCCAGAAAATACAAGAGCAGTCTGGACTGGCTTTTGAAAGCGTTTCTTGTGGTCAGATCCGACGCGGTGGAACGAATAGAACTGCCACTTTCCGATTGCCGCTCACAGGACAATTTCAGACTCTATGCTTCCGATATCGGGCTCCTCACCGCAATGTACGATTTCGTGGTGAGCGACCAGCTCCTCAAAGATGAATTTGACAGGACTATGGCCTTTGTGAGGGGAGGGCTGTATGAAGCCCTGATCGCGGATATTCTCTACAAAAACTCCCATTCCGGTCTCTGTTTCAAAAAGGACACTAAAGGATCCTTCGAGATGGAGTTTATTATTGAAGAGAACGGGCAGGCGGTGCCCGTTGAGGTGAAGCCCAGAAACAGCCGCTCAAAATCCCTCGATCTGGCCCTTTCCGGGGAGGGCATTCCCTACGGTTACAGGCTGACGGAGGGAAATATCGAGGTGTCCGGGAAAAGGATATCACTGCCCCTGTATATGGCCATGTTCCTGTGAGAAAGATCTTTTCTCCATCTCTTAAACCCACCGGGATCCATAAAAAAATCTCGCCATTCCTGTCATTATTGTGGTAAAATAAACAGGTTACTTTATGGTCTGAAACTTTACTCCAAGAGGAATTGCGAAAAATGGACACATTGGATTATACATCGGAAAGCCGCCTTGTAAGGCACAGCAGTTACCGTTACATCTTTCCTCCCATGGTCGGGATGGTATTCGCCCAGATAGCGCCTGTGGTCGACGGAATATGCGCCTCCGGCGGCTTGGGGGAAGAAGCCCTTTCCGCCATCGGCGTGTCGGGCCCTTTGGGTTACGTGTTCAATATAGTCTGCGCTCTTTTCGGCATAGGCTGCGGCGTCATCGTTTCCCGCTGTTCGGGCAAAGGCGAAAAGGCCAGGGGAGCCAGGGTGTTTACCCGGACCCTCATCGTGCTCTCCTCAGTGGCGCTCATCCTTACTGCGGCAGGCATCATCTGTATCAATCCCCTGTTAAAGGTTCTCTGCGCCACTCCCGAGAACTACTCCTATGCAAAGGAATATCTGACGATGGTACTTTTGGGCAGCATTTTCATGTCCCTGAACTTTGCGGGAGACTACATTCTTGCCAATGACAACAACGAAAATCTGGCGGTCGCCGGAGATATAGTCGGCGCTATAGTGAACATGATAGTGGACTATGTGGGCGTGTTCGTGTTCCATCAGGGGATATGGGTCCTCGGCTTCGGAACATCCTTCGGCTCCTTCTGCTGCGTTCTGGTATATCTCCTGCACTTCAGAAAGAAGGACAGGCTTTGCAGCATCGTGAAGCCCGAGATAAAGGAAGGCGATCCCAGCCTTCTCGAGATAGTAAAGCCCGGCATGGCAGAGGCGATCATGTACATGTTCTTCGCGTTACAGCTCGTGACCCAGAATTTCGTGCTGCGCGAGGACGGGGGCACAAGCGGCCTTGCCAATTCCACCATCATGGAGAATCTGACCCTCGTTTTCACCATAATCATCGCAGGCTGCACTGACGCCATATTTCCCATGGCTTCCGCATTTCACGGGGAACAGAACAAAAGCGGCATGCTCATGGTGAAGCGCACTCTTATGAAAACGGGCCTTATCCTTTTGGCTTTTCCCGTTGTCATGCTGTGCATATTCCCCCAGATATCCATAATCCCTTACAGGGTTGATAATCCTATCATGCTCAATTCACTTCCCTTTGCCATACGTCTTGTGAGCATAACCCAGCTTCTGGTGTTCATTGCAACTCTCCTTATAGACTATCTTTCGGCTACGGAGAGGGAGGGGCTGGCCAACATTGCGTTTGTGGTCCAGTTCGGGATACAGATCCCCCTCACTCTCATCCTGAACAAATGGTCTACGATGAACTCTCCCTGGTATGCGTCCATCATCGCCCAGGCAGGAGTTCTCATTTTCCTGTGCTTTTTCTGCGGAGACCTGCCGAAAGGCCTCTACAGGTTTTACCGTGAGAATCTGCTGATACTCAGGGGCGGACAGCTCACCCCGGAGCTTGTGGCTGCTTTTGAGGAGGAAGCCCGGGAAAATATGGACGAAAGACAGTTTGAGACCTTAAAGCAGAAGATGACGGAGCCGCTTCTCAAGGCGCTGTCAGGCAGCACGGCTCCCTCATGCTGCTTCAGCATCCTGGAACGGTCCGACGACAATCTGGCGGCGGTACTCCATTACGAGTCAAAGAAGGATCTTTTGGAGGATCTTCCCGAACTGCCGGAATCGGAGGATGATGAAGACGAAGATGAAGACGCAGTACCTGTGGATACCTGCATCCGTTCGGAATTCCTGGGCATGCGCAGGATGATGATCATATTGACCGGGGACGGCGAAAGCGATGTCCCCGGAACTGAATGAAAAGGGCGCGTATTGTTTTAAAAGAAAGGACAGATGAGAACATGGAAAAGATGAGATTGACGGCGTCATCAGGGATCAGTGATTTTTGTTCGCGTAACTCTCTTGCGGAGGATGCGTTCTTTAACGCAGTATCCGCTTATTCGAAAAAGTGCTTTTTCTCTTCGGAGGATGAGGGCCCTGAGGCCGCTGCGGAGGATATCCTATCCTACATAGGATATTTTGACGGGCGAAAAGGAGACGGCAGCCCTGAGACCAGGGTGGAAAAGGACGACCAGGGATACAGTCTTGAGTGTATCTGCGACCCGGAAGCCCTTTCGGAATATCTGATCAAAGGGTTCTCAAAGCTGTTCGATCATATTGCGTCCGAATTCACGGTGAAGGAAAAGCTTAAGGATGTGACCCTGACTGACAAGGAGGATGAGGAGAAGATCCTTGCGATCTATGATACGGACATAGACGCAGCCTACAGACCCGGATACCGCATACTTCAGGATGCCGCTGACAGATATCCGGACAGGAAGGCTGTCATTGCCGTTGACAGGACGCTTACTTACAGGGAACTCAACGAGGAAGCCAACGCCATCGGACACGTGCTGCGTGATGACGGGGTCGGGCCCAATACCATAGTTGCGGTGTTTGCCGACAGGGACAGCTACGCTCACGTGATGAGGAACGGAGTCCTGAAGAGCGGCGGCGCCTTTTTGCCCATAGATCCCGAGTATCCCGACGACAGGATCAGGATGATTATAGAAGACTCCGGATGCCGGAGGATCCTTACGACTTCAGGCGTCATGGACAGGCGCGGCGCTCTGATCAATGGTTTTATTTCCCAGGGCGTTTCTGTATTCATCGCGGAACAGGCGCTGGAAAAGGGAAGCCGGGAGAATATCAACGCGGATGTTCCGGGAAATGCCCTTGCTTACGTGATCTATACCTCGGGCTCCACCGGAAAGCCCAAGGGCGTGATGCTTGAAAATCACAACCTTTCGAATTTCGCAAACGACAATGAAAAGAACCTTGAGGCCATGTCCTTCCTCGACTGGGGGGATACGAGCATATCCATCGCCCCCCTTACCTTCGACGTCTCCATTCTCGAACAGTTCGTGCCGTATCTGCGCGGGATGACGAATGTATTCGCCACGATGGAGCAGTTCATGGACGCTGACGCCATGTGCAGTCTGATAGTCGACAATAACGTGACCGTGATGACCTGTACTCCCACTTATCTTCTGAACATGATCGAGATAGAGGCTTTCCGGCCGGCGGTCAGGAATCTCAGGAGCGTCGATGTGGGGGCGGAGGCGTTTCCGGCAGCGCTCTACGAAAAGCTGGTGGAGCTGAATCCGGACCTTTATATAGTCAATACATACGGCCCCACGGAGTGTACGGTGACCTGTACCCTCAAAGTGATGGAAAGCTCAAAGGATATCACCATCGGTAAACCCCTTGCAAATGCGAGGATGGCCACTCTGGACAGGGAGGGAAGGCTGCAGCCCCTGGGCGCCCTGGGAGAACTGGTCATCATGGGAGAAGGGGTCGGAAGAGGCTATATCGGCCGGGACGACCTTAACGCAAAGAACTTCATAAGACTTCTGGGGCGTCCTGCCTACAGGAGCGGAGATCTGGCCCGCATAAGGGAGGACGGCGAAATCGATTTCCACGGAAGAATGGACGATCAGGTGAAGCTGAGGGGACTGAGGGTGGAACTGGGGGAGATCCAGAGTGTGATGAGCACCTACCCCGGCATAAGCGCCAGCACCGTTATCGTGGAAAAGGGAGATACGGATTTCCTTGCGGCGTATTTTACTGCCGACAGGCAGATCGAGATACGAAAGCTCAGGGACCACCTCGCTTCGAGCCTCACAGCCTATATGGTCCCCCAGGCCTTCATGCAGCTTGAGGAGATGCCCCTTACGCCGAACGGCAAGGTGGACAGGAAGGCCCTCCCGAAGCTGACCATTGAGGCGGATGAGATCGTTCCTCCCGAAAATGAAACACAGGAAGCCATACTGAAGGACGCTTCGGAAGTGATCGGGGGCGTTCAGCTGGGGATAACCACAGACCTGTATGCGGCGGGCATGTCCTCCATAGGCTGTATCAGGCTGTGCGCTCTTTTATCCGAACGCTTTAACAGGAGCATAAAGGTCGCCGAGATATTCGAACACAGGACCGTTAAGGACATAGAGAGCCTGATCTCCGAAAAAGAGGAAGACGCCGGATATGAGCTTCTGGAAGAGTATCCGCTGTCAATGACCCAGCAGGGTATCTACATAGAGTGTGAAAAGTATAAGGGTACGACCATCTACAATCTCCCCGAGCTCTATGAGCTGGATCCTGCAGTCGACACCGCCCGTCTGGCAGAGGCGGTCACAAAGGTTATAAAGGCGCATCCCTATCTCATGATGCAGCCTGTGAAGGCCGCTGAAGGAGAACTTCATGCAAAGCGAAGGGATGATCTCGGGTTTGAAGTAAAGAGGGTCAAATGCGCTCATCTCCCGGGAGAGGATGAACTTGTAAGGCCCTTCGACCTTGAACTGGAAGAGCCTCTGTTCCGGGCGGAGATATACGAAACGGATGAAGGAAACTATTTCTTCTTTGACACCCACCATATAGTGAGCGACGGAGGGTCCATAGACATATTGATAAGGGATATAGAAAGGGTCTATCAGGGAGAAGAGGTTCCCAAAGAGACATATACGGCTTATGAATTCGCCCTTGATGAGCAGAAGGCGAGAAGCAGCGACCGCTTTACCAAGGCCAGGGCCTTCTATGACGGGATCTTTGAGGGCTGCGGAGGAGAAACCGTTCCGGTAAAGGACGGCAGCGAAGGGGCCGGTCATTCCGCATTCAAACATGTGACGGGGGCAGGCATCGCCGCTCAGGTACAACGCTTCTGCGAGGACAATTCACTTTCTCTCAACGCTTTCTATACGGCTGTCTTCGGGCTGGCGCTGAAATCCTACACCGGGTCCGAACAGGCGGTATTTTCCGCGATCTATAACGGCAGGAACGACGTGCGCCTCGCGGACAGCGTATCCATGCTGGTAAAGACTCTCCCCGTGTATCTTGCCTGCGATCCCGATGAATCCGTAAAGTCCTATATCGAAGGCTGCCAGAGATTTCTGCTTTCCGCCATGGCCAACGACATCTACAGCTTTGCGGAGATCAGGAGCGCCTATGATATCAGGGCGGATGTGCTTTTCGCCTTCCAGGGGGAGTATGAGCACGAGGTGAAGCTGGGAGGCAGACCGGCAAAGGCCGGAATGCTCAGTCTGTCACAGACCAGGTCTGAACTTGGGATAGATGTATTTACCGACGGGGATCATATCGTGTACGAGGTGGAGTACGACCCTTCATCCTACAGTGAATACACCATTGACGGGATCCTCCGGATGATGGACCGCATCGCCTGTGAATTTACCGGAAAAGGGATGCTTGAGGATGTGACCCTTGTTTCCGAAGATGAGGCTGCTGCCATAGACGGACTCTACGATTCCTCCTTCCCCGTCAGAGAGAGACCTGCGTACCGCCTCCTGCAGGATTCTGCGGTGAAGTATCCGGACAGAAAGGCCGTGGTCGCCACGGACCGTACCCTCACCTACAGGGAGTTAAATGAAGAAGCAAACGCCATCGGCCATGTGCTTATGGAGAACGGGGCAGGTCCCGAGAGCATAGTGGCGGTGATGGCTGAGAGGAACAGCTACGCCTATGTCATGAGACAGGGCGTCCTTAAGAGCGGCGGCGCATTCCTGCCGATCGATCCCGAGTATCCTGAAGACAGGATCAGGTTCATACTCGAGGATTCCGGAGCAAAGATACTCGTTACCACGGCGAAAACAGCCGGCGACAGGGCGGATCTGCTCAATGACCTTTCCGCCGGCGGCATCCGGGTGATCCGGGCGGAGGAAGCGGTGGCAGAGGGCAGCAGGGAAGACCCTGATGCGGAAGTGCCTTACGAAGCCCTTGCCTATGTCATCTATACCTCCGGCTCCACCGGGAGACCCAAGGGCGTGATGCTGACAAATAAAAACCTTGTAAACTTTGTGGATGACGATGAAAAGAACCCGGAGATCCAGGGCTATACGAGACGCGGGCACGTGAGTCTCGCCATAGCGGCTCTCACCTTTGACTTTTCCATTATGGAGGAGTTCGTTCCCATCGCCAACGGGCTGACCGTAGTGCTTGCAACCCAGGAAGAGATCATGAATCCGGAGATGCTCTCGGCCGTCATGAAAGAGAATGATGTGGATATAATGAGCTGCACTCCCAGCTATCTCCTGAACATGCTGGATATGAGCGAATGCACGGATGTGTTCACGGATGCGGTAAAGAACCTCAGGAGCGCGGATGTGGGCGCGGAGGCTTTCCCGCCGGCTCTTTATGACAAACTGAAGGCCGTGAACCCGGATATCTATATCATGAACGGTTACGGTCCCACGGAAACCACCATAGGCTGCACCATGCAGGTCATAGAGAACGGCAACGACATTACCATAGGCGTTCCGAGTGTCAATGTATCGGTGGCCACCATAGACAGGGAGGGAAGGCTTCAGCCTTTGGGAGCCCTGGGAGAGATGGTCATAATCGGAGACGGAGTGGGCCGTGGTTATATCGGCCGGGACGACCTTACAAAGGAGAGCTTCATAAGCCTGTTCGGGAAGAAGGCGTACAGGAGCGGCGATCTCGTGAGGATACGGGAGGACAGGAATATCGAGTTCCACGGACGCATAGACAATCAGGTCAAACTGAGGGGCCTGAGGGTGGAACTGGGAGAGATCGAATCGGTCATCAATTCCTATCCCGGGGTGTCGTCCTGCATCGTCATCGTCGTTAAGCAGGAAACGGAATATCTGGCCGCTTACTTTACCGCAAAAGAGGAAACGGACATAAACAGCCTGAAGGAGCACGTATCCGCGAAGCTCACGGCGTACATGGTGCCCCAGGTATTCATGCAGCTTGAGACCATGCCTCTCACCGCAAACGGGAAGATCGACAGGAAAAAGCTGCCCAAACCCGCTGCCAAACAGGAAGATGTGGTTTCAGCCGAAAATGATACCCAGAAAGGGATCCTTGAAGATGTGGGGAAAGTCCTCGGCAGGGCGGTGACCGGCATCACTACCGATCTGTTTACCGTAGGCCTGTCCTCCATAGGCTGCATCAAGCTCTGCGCATTTCTGTCCGGGCGTTTCAAAAAGAGCGTAAAGGTGTCGGAAATCTTTGAAAACAGGACGGTCAGGGATATTGAGAAACTGATATCCGGAAAAGAGGGAGATACAAGCCATGAGGTCCTTAAGGATTATCCCCTGTCCATGACCCAGACTGGCATCTATATCGAATGCGAGAGGAACCGGGGAACGACTGTTTACAATATCCCCTCCCTCTTCAGACTCGATCCTTCCGTAGACACGGATAAACTTGCCGAAGCGGTCAGAAAAGTCGTAAAGGCCCACCCTTACCTGTTGATGAGGCCCGTCAAAAATGACGAGGGAGATCTCCGGTCCGAAAGAAGAGACGACTTTGAATTTGAAGTGAAGAAGATCAGCTGCCCTCATCTGCCGGGTGAAGACGAGCTTGTGAGGCCTTTCGATCTCGAAGCGGAGGAACCCTTATTCCGCGCCGAGATCTATGAAACGGAGGATGGAAATTACTTCTTCCTGGATACGCACCATCTGGTAAGCGACGGTAATTCCCTGGATATCCTGATGAGGGATATAGACAGGGCCTGCGAAGGGGAAGAGATCCGGAAGGAAAGCTATACGGGTTACGACTTTGCTCTCGATGAAGAGAAAGCGAGATCCGGCGACAGGCTTAAGAAGGCCATGGACTGGTATGACAGCGTATTTGCGGGCTGCCAGGGAGAGACAATGCCCGTAAAGGACGGCAGGGAAGGCGCGGGGCATATGGGATTCCGCACAGTGACCGGGAGCGCCGATGCCGGCAGAGTGGTGAGATTCTGCGATGAGCACGGACTCACGCTGAACGCCTTCTTTACCGCCGCTTTCGGACTTGCGCTAAAAGCCTATACAGCCGGTGAAAATGCGATATTCTGTACCATATACAACGGCCGGAGCGATTCCAGACTCTCCGACAGCGTCAGCATGCTTGTGAAGACCCTGCCGGTATATCTTGAATGCTCTCCCGAAAGCACGGTAAAGGATTTTATCGAGGGCTGCGCAGGTTACCTTCTGTCCGCCATGGCCAACGATATCTACAGCTTCGCAGAGATCCGGAGCGCTTATGACATAAAAGCCGACATACTGTTTTCATTCCAGGGAGAATATGAACACGGCGCGAATATCGGGGGAAAACCCGCAGAACTGAAGCTCTTGGATCTTTCCGATGCGAAATCGGCCATCGGCGTCGACGTTTTCACTGACGGGAACAGGATCGTATATGAGATCGAGCACGATCCCTCCGAATACAGCGATTATACGGTAAACGGCCTCGTGGGGGTCATGGATCGCATAATCACCGAATTCACGGTGAAAGAGAAACTTAAGGATGTGACCCTCGTGTCCGATGTGGACAAAAAGCTCATAGACGGATTGTACGACAGTTACTATCCGGTGGAGGAGAGGCCGGCTTACAGGCTGCTCCAGGACAGCGCCTCCAGGTATCCGGAAAGGACGGCCGTAGTCGCCACGGACCGCACCCTCACCTACAGGGAACTCAACGAGGAAGCGAACGCCCTGGGGAATGTGCTGATCAATAACGGCGCAGGCCCCGAGGAGATAGTCGCGGTGATGGCGGAGAGAGACAGCTTCGCCTACGTCATGAGGCAGGGCATCCTTAAGAGCGGCGGCGCTTTCCTGCCGATCGATCCCGAGTATCCGGAAGACAGGATCAGGTACATACTCGAGGATTCAGGGGCTAAGATACTCGTCACCACCGCAAAAGTCCTGAAGGACCGCGCGGATCTCTTCGGCGAGCTCTCCGTTATGGGCATAAATGTGATAGAGGCCGGCAATGCGGTAGCCAGAGGCGGCAGGGAGGATATCAATGCGGATGTGCCTTACGACGCTCTTGCCTATGTCATCTATACCTCGGGATCCACGGGAAGACCCAAGGGCGTCATGCTTACAAATAAAAACCTGGTTAACTTCGTGGACGACGACGAAAAGAACGGGGAGATACAGGGATATACGAAACGGGGACACGTAAGCCTCGCCATAGCGGCGCTCACCTTTGATTTCTCCATCATGGAGGAGTTCGTGCCCATAGCCAACGGCATGACGGTAGTGCTGGCAACCCAGGAAGAGATCATGAATCCCATAATGCTCTCCGCCCTCATGAAGATGAACAAGGTCGATGTCATGAGCTGCACTCCCAGCTATCTCCTGAACATGCTGGATATGAGCGCATACACGGATGTGTTCACGGATGCGGTAAAGAACCTCAGGAGCGTGGATATGGGCGCGGAGGCTTTCCCGCCGGCTCTTTATGACAAACTGAAGGCCGTCAACCCGGATATCTACATCATGAACGGTTACGGTCCCACCGAAGCCACCATCAGCTGCACCATGCAGGTCATAGAGAACGTCAACGACATTACCATAGGCGTTCCGAATGTCAATGTGTCGGTGGCCACCATAGACAGGGAGGGAAGGCTTCAGCCTTTGGGAGCCCTGGGAGAGATGGTCATAATCGGAGACGGAGTGGGCCGGGGTTATATCGGCCGGGACGATCTCACAAAGAAGCGCTTCATAGGCCTGTTCGGGAAGAAGGCCTACAGGAGCGGCGATCTTGTGAGGATACGGGAGGAC
>JAEELB010000175.1 GCA_016288705.1 Lachnospiraceae bacterium
ATAAGGAACTTGATAATCTTCAGCAGGCTGGCGCTGCAGACAGTGCGGGTGATACGTCATCGCCTGTTGAGAATAAGTGGATGAGCGCCGAAATGGGCGAGGACATGAAATCCGTAACTGTCCGTATCGACAGAGATGCGCCGGAGGAGACTTTTGATCTGTATGTTGCGGATTGCGATGAACAGCTGGATCTGGCTGCGATCATGAGGACCGGAAAGCATTATCGGGTCGACAAGGGCAGTACCACGACTGTACCTGTTTCCGCAAACCAGCTTCACATGATAGCTGCGGTTGTGGACTTGTCCGACTCGAAGGATCCGGATCTGAATTTCAGCATCACGAGAGAAAATGGTACGGTTGAACAGTACAATGCTGAAGACGATTACTTCTACAATGTGGAGATCGTAGACAACTTAGTGGAAATACCGGATATCCGGCCTGTAATGCCCACGACCGGGACTCTTTCCGACAACCACCTGTCCTATGACTCCGTGATCGATGGGGAGATCCTTTATCTTATAAAAGGACACAAATATACCCTTGAGGAGGGCTTGAAGATCGATCCGGTGATAAAGGGAGCAGTGAAGGTCAACGAGAAAAAGCACATACTCACCGCGAAGACAGGCTCGGTGGTCACACTGACAAAGGGAAATGGGTCGAAGACTTTGATCATCGATGTCGTAAAGATAAAGCCCAGGACAGTCACCCTTAACAGCCGAAAGACCAGCGTCTCTTTCGCGGAACTCTTCACGGGCGCAAAATTAATGGAGCCTGATGTAAAAGACGGCGTGTATGAAGTGGGGCTGATAAAGGACGATAAGGGGATCCTCGAAGAGTTTGGAAAAGTGGGAAACGATGTCGGCGCTGTCAGTCTCTACGATATTCGCGCCATAGGTACGGGAAAGAGCGGAAGCGCAAAGCTTTATGCCACTTTTGGCGGCAAGACCTACAAGGCTACCGTAAAGTGCGGCGGATATCCGGTATCCGACACCTTAAGCGGAAACCTTGTGCAGCATCTTCCCGAAGAGGATGAAAAGGGGAACCGGGTGCTGACCTTCGATTCGGTTTCCGACGGAGATACCCTTCTGCTGCTGAAGAACGGAAAGTATTCGCTTGAAAAAGGAGTTACTCTGGAACCTCTGGGAGAGGAATACAAAAACGCCGTGAAGATCAAAGAGGACAAAAAGACCGGCATCAGGAGCATCTCACTTAAGAAGGAAGCTATCGTACGGATCTCAAGGACTATCGGAGAGGGACAGGTGCAGCAAAAGACCATCCTTCTGAACTATGTGAGCATAAAGAAAAAGACCGTAGTCCTGGATCGCCTGGGGGATGTGGTTTCCCTTTACGGACTGTTTGACGGGGCCTACGAGCTTTTGCCCGATGTATCCGGGACAGTGGGATACGGCGGCTACAAGATCCAGGTGACAGACAGTAAAGGCGCGGTCGTTCTGGATGACGCCACTTTCCCTGTTGAAGCGCCTGAAGGAAGCATTACAGATCTTTCTTATTTCCTTCTCAAGCATTCGGGAAAGAAAGGCAATGTAACGGTCAAGGCCACATTCGGAGGAAAAGAGTTTAAGGCGACAGTGAAGTGTAAATAAATTTTGGGACGGGAGGGCGCTGTGCCCTCCCGTCGTCTCTGTACATCAAATTTTTCCCGCGCCCGCACTTACATCACCTGAAATTTTGTGGTATACTTTTCAGGTGAGGCACGATAAATATCAGTTCAGGAAAGGAGGAAGGCGGCATGGCATCGGCAGGCAGAAATGAATTTGACGTAGGTGATCTGGTCGTATATGGCACCAGGGGAGTGTGCAGGGTAAAGGAAATAAGTGAGATGAAAGCGCCCAGCGGAATGATGCGGGATTATTATACCCTTGAGCCGCTCTTCCTGAGTGACAGCACCATATATTCGCCTGTTGACAATCAAAAGGTCATTATGAGACAGGTGGTCACCCGCGAGTATGCCATGAAACTCATAGATGATATCCCCAATATAGAGACGATCAATATCCGGGACGACAAGGAGAGGGAGGCCGCCCTTCACGACAGTGTGGCCACCTGTGATCTGAGGGAACTGGTCAGGATAATAAAAACTCTCTACGACAGGAGAAAGCAAAGGGAGGCAGTGGGGAAGAAGGCTACCAGCGTGGATGAAAAGTATCTGAAGATCGCGGAGAACAATCTCTATTCCGAACTGTCTATCCCTCTTGAGATACCCATGGAGGAAATGGAAGAGTATATCACTCACCGGATAAAGAAAAAATCCAGAAAGAGAGCTGCCGTTTCCGGCAGGAAATAATGTTTTATGGATATAGACGAGTTTGTGAGCACACGCAGACCGGGATTGTCCGAGTACTGTCCCGGGATAATCGACAGGGAAGGCCGGATCTATGAGTGCCCGGAGGGGCATCTTGAAAAGCTTAAAGAACTTGCGGGCGACATGGTTTCCGATATACCTAAGGACGTGTCGCCTTTGTTCTATCTTACGGATAAGCTGGGATGCGTGATCGTGGACTATGACGATCAGGTCAGGAGCGGCGTCCTGACCGAACCGCAGATCAGGTCTCTTTACGTGCTTGAAAAGGAAGGGCTTATAAAGATCAATCTGAGCGATCTGAAGGGGAGATATCTCCTCTGATCGCCGGCTGACCCGCCGAAAAAAATAATTCTTTTCTTTATTTCCATCTTGTGTTATTATCTCTGAGATTACGTTTAACTATTTCAATTCTAACGGAGGTTTTTACATGAGTGCTGATTCAAAGGCACGGGCAAGGGTATTGTCCCTGCTCGACGAGAACAGTTTCGTGGAGACCGGAGCTTCTGTAAGAGCGAGAGCGACGGATTTTTCACTGAAACAGAAAGACGCACCGTCGGACGGCGTTATCACCGGCTATGGTGTGGTGGGCGGTTCTCCGGTCTTCGTGTACAGCCAGGATTCTTCGGTCCTCGGAGGATCAGTCGGCGAGATGCACGCCCGTAAGATCGCGGCCGTCTATGACAGGGCTGTACAGATGGGGGCTCCCGTGATAGGGATCCTTGATTCTGCCGGTCTCAGGGTGGAGGAATCCACGGACGCCCTTGAGGGACTCGGGGAGGTGTATGCTTCCGCGGTGAGAGCCAGCGGAGTCGTCCCCGTGATCACTGCCGTGTTTGGTGAATGCGGGGGTGGTCTTTCTTTCCTGTCGCAGTTGGCTGATTTCACCGCGGTTGACAAGGAGAACGGACATCTGTTTGTGAATTCTCCCGATGCGGTAAAGGGCAATTGCGTGGAGAAATGCGATACCTCGGGATCGGAGTTCCAGTCGGACGAGGCCGGAAACGTCGATTTCTGCGGTGATCAGCAGGAGATCGTCGCCTGGATCAGGGATCTTATGTCTCTCCTTCCTCTTAACAATGAGGACGACGCCTACGTTGAACCCGCAGACGATATGAACCGCATGATATCCGGCGTGGATGAAAAGGATTCCCTGCTCACGATGATGCATCTGGCTGACGATAATCTTTTCGTCGAGACAAGGGCAGGCTTTGCCAGGAACATGGTGACCGGTCTCATGAGGATAGGCGGACGCACCGTGGGCGTCTTTGCGAACAGGAGCGTCGCATACGATGAGAACGGGGCGGAGAAGGAGACCTTTGACAATGTGCTCACCTACAAGGGCTGCATCAAGGCTTCCCGCATAGTAAAGTTCTGCGATGCTTTCGAGCTTCCCATTATCTCGCTTACGAACGTGACGGGATTCGGCACCTGCATGTGCAATGAGAAAAACCTCTCAAGAGCGGCTGCAGGCCTGCTGTCAGATCTTGCTTCTTCAACGGTGCCCAGGATAAATGTTGTGACGGGCAAGGGCTACGGTTCGGCTTATGTGGTCATGAACAGCTGCGGTCTTGGCGCTGATATGACCTTCGCATGGTCCGGCGCCGAGATCGGCACCATGGCGCCTGCTGATGCAGCATCTGTTCTGGCTGCCGGTTCGGACGGTTCAGACAAGGCCGAAATGGAAAAGAAGTACAGGGAGCTGCAGGCAAATGTTAACAGCGCTTCAGCCAGAGGGTACGTGGATACGGTGATCGAACCGGGAGAGACCAGGCAGTATATCGCCGGGGCTCTGGAAATGCTCTCATCCAAGGCTGTGGCTTCCGAAGACAGGAAGCGCTGCACATTCTGACGAAAGGATGAGGATGCATATGAAAAAACTTATATACAGCCTTCTTGCAGCCCTTTGCCTCATGTCCCTGACCGCCTGCGGCAATCAGGTGGAAAAGGAACCCGTGATGCAGCAGGAAGCGGCCGAAAATGTCGGAGTGGCAGTGGCTCAGTATCTTGTCGCCGCCGTGGATGCCGGCGAAGAGGAGAATTTCAAATTTCAGTTCTACAGCGCAAGCGGTTCTTTCTACAGTGTCGGATTGGGACTCACGGGAACCGAAGTGGCGGACAAGGCTGTGGAAAGTCTGAAGTCTGCTCTTGAGGACACCGGAAGCATCAACTACGCTGACATAAACTCGGCTACTTCGGTCATCTCCCCTGAGAGGGCCGACGTCACGGTAGATCTCGTCGGCGAATTAAAGAACGCCAAGATGGAGATCAGCATCGAGGGGAATAAATACGAGGGCTACAAGATCAGTAATATTGCCACCAATGTGGACTATACCATGGGCGAAAAGATGTCCAAGGCGTTTATGAACCTGCTTTTGGGCATGGGGATGGCTTTCTCCGTCCTTATTCTCATCAGTCTTGTCATATCGCTCCTGCCCGGGATAGATTCCGCGATCTCAGGCATGAAGAAGAAAAAAACAGAGAAAAACGCAGCTCCTGCTCCCGCTCCTGCACCCGCTCCTGCGGCTCCTGCCGCTGCCGCGGCTGCGACGGAAGTTTCCGGCGGCGACGATGTGATACCTGTCGTCATTACTGCCGCAATAGCGCAGTATATGTCGGAAAACGGCGTATCTGCCGGCGGCTACTATGTGAGGAGCATCAGGAGAGCAAGAAGGTAGATTTTATTCAGCAAACGAAAGGAAAAAACGATGAAAAATTACACGATTACCGTAAATGGGACGGCTTATGACGTAACTGTTGAAGAGGGAACCGGAGCTCCCGCAGCTCCCAGGGCGGCAGCGCCCAGAGCGGCTGCTCCCGCGCCTGCAGCGGCTCCCGCAGCACCTGCAGCACCCGCATCGGGCGGCGGCGCAGGAAAGTACAAGGTGACTGCCGGCGCGGCCGGAAAGGTGTTTAAGATCGATGCGCCTGTGGGTACTGTAGTGAAGCGTGGTGATCCGGTTGTGACCGTTGAAGCCATGAAGATGGAGATCCCCTCCGTCGCTCCTGAGGATGGGACCGTGGCCAGCATTGATGTGGCCGTGGGAGATGCTGTGGCAGCGGATGCTGTGCTGGCGACCATTAACTGAGACGTATCGTCAGAACAACCGGAGGTATCATACACATGGAATATATCGGAAATACGCTCTACAATCTTTTAAATCAGAGCGCTTTTGCGAATCTGAACATCAAGAACTATATAATGATATTCGTTGCATTGTTCTTCCTGTATCTCGCGATAGCGCATGATTTTGAGCCGCTCCTGCTGGTGCCCATTGGCTTCGGCATGCTGCTGGTCAATATCTACCCCGACATAATCGCCGGTCCTGCCGGGGCAGGTTCGTCGGGCGGACTGTTTTATTACTTCTACAAGCTGGATGAATGGTCCATTCTTCCTTCCCTGATATTCATGGGGGTGGGGGCCATGACGGACTTCGGGCCGTTGATAGCAAACCCGTCCAGTTTCCTTATGGGAGCTGCAGCCCAGTTCGGAATATTCATGGCTTATTTTGTGGCCATGGGTATGGGCTTTAACGACAAGGCTGCCGCGGCTATTTCCATCATAGGCGGCGCTGACGGTCCTACATCCATATTCCTGGCTACTAAGCTGGGGCAGACCACGCTCCTGGGTCCTATCGCCGTGGCCGCATACTCTTATATGTCCCTGGTTCCCATCATCCAGCCTCCCATCATGAGGCTTCTGACCACGGACAAGGAGAGACATATAAAGATGGCCCAGCTGAGACCCGTTTCAAAGCTTGAAAAGATCCTGTTCCCCATCATCGTTACCCTGGTGGTGTCCATGATCCTTCCTACCACGGCTCCTCTGATCGGTATGCTGATGCTCGGAAATCTCTTCAGGGAGTGCGGCGTCACCAGACAGCTTGAAGAGACCGCCGGAAATGCTCTTATGTACATCGTGGTCATAATCCTCGGCACCAGCGTGGGAGCCACCACCAGCGGAGAGGCTTTCCTTCAGAAGACCACCATTTACATCACCATCCTCGGCCTGGTGGCTTTCATGTTCGGAACGGCTATGGGAGTAGTCTTCGGGAAACTCATGTGCGTCATCACCCATGGGAAGGTGAATCCTCTGATAGGTTCCGCCGGTGTTTCGGCGGTGCCCATGGCTGCCCGTGTGTCCCAGAAGGTAGGATCCGAATATGATCCCACGAACTTCCTGCTGATGCACGCCATGGGACCCAATGTGGCGGGAGTCATCGGGACAGCGGTCGTCGCCGGCACATTCATGGCAGTGTTCGGGATATAGGGCGACGCGCGGAGCAAACTAATACGAGCTGCATGAATGCGGCGGAAAGGATACAGGAAAATTATGGCTGATATAGAGAAAAAGCCTGTAGGCATTACAGAAACAATACTTAGAGATGCGCATCAGTCGCTGATCGCGACCAGGATGCCCACTGAGATCATGCTTCCCATAGTGCCGAAGATGGATGAGATAGGCTATCATTCGGTGGAGTGCTGGGGAGGCGCGACTTTCGATGCTTCTCTCAGATTCCTGAAAGAGGATCCCTGGGACAGGCTGAGAAAGCTCAGAGAGGGTTTTAAGAAGACCAAGCTCCAGATGCTCTTAAGGGGACAGAACCTTCTGGGATACAGCCACTATTCGGATGACGTGGTCACCTATTTCGTGCAGAAATCTCTGGCGAACGGCATAGACATAATCCGTATATTCGACTGCCTGAACGATCTTAGGAACCTTGAAGCTTCCGTCAAGGCTGTTGAGGCTGCGAAGAAAGAGAATCCCCAGGCTCATTCCCAGATAGCCCTTTCATACACCATTGGCGATGCCTATACGGACGAATACTGGGCAGACATAGCCAAGAGGATAGAGGAGATGGGGGCCGATTCCATCTGCATCAAGGATATGGCGGGCCTTCTGGTGCCTTACGAGGCTGACAAGCTTATCAGGAACCTTAAGAGTTCCACCAAGCTTCCCATCCAGCTTCACACCCACTACACCTCGGGCGTGGCCAGCATGACTTACCTTAAGGCGGTGGAAGCCGGCGTGGACGTGATCGACTGCGCCATTTCTCCTTTCGCTCTGGGTACTTCCCAGCCTGCGACGGAGGTTATGGCCAAGACCTTTGAGGGAACCCCTTACGATCCCGGCCTCGATCAGAAGAAGCTTGCCGAGATCGCCGATTACTTCAGGCCTTACAGGGAAGAGTGCATCGAGAACGGCCTCATGAGCACGAAGGTTCTCGGAGTCAATATCAAGACCCTGCTCTATCAGGTGCCCGGCGGAATGCTCTCCAACATGGTGAGCCAGCTCAAGGAACAGAACGCCGAGGACAAGTATGATGAGGTGCTGAATGAGATACCTCAGGTGAGAAAAGACTTCGGTGAGCCGCCTCTCGTGACCCCTTCGTCACAGATCGTGGGCACCCAGGCTGTCATGAACGTGATAAGCGGCGAGAGATACAAGATGTCCACCGGACAGACCAAGGATCTGCTCTCCGGAAAGTACGGCACCACCGTAAAGCCTTTCAACAAGGACGTTCAGAAGAAGGTCATAGGGGATGCGGAGGTCATTACCTGCCGTCCGGCAGATCTGATCCCGCCTCAGCTGCCTGAGTTTGAGGAGGCGGTGAAGGAGTACAAGCAGCAGGATGAGGACGTTCTGAGCTACGCTCTGTTCCCTCAGGTGGCTGTGGATTATTTCAAATACCGCAAGGCTCAGCAGACCGGAGTGGACGAAAAGAAGGCGGACACCCAGAACGGGGCTTATCCTGCCTGATCGCCGGATCTGAAACAGAGAGGAACATATGGCAGCCGCGCCTGATGGTGCGGCTGCTTTCCTGTGCCGGAATCCGTGCCTGCGCGCAGATCCGGTCATATGGCGAGCGAAAAACATTTGGGGTTGACATAACACAAGTACAGATTTATAATAACGGCCGTGTTCTAATTTTCGGATCCGGAGGTTATCATGGCTAGGAAAATATCTGTTACAAAAGACGATATTCTGAAAGCTGCTTTTGAGGTTACGCTGAGCGAGGGCCTCGACAGCGTTACTGCCAGGAAGGTGGCTGCAAAGGCGGGGTGTTCCACCCAGCCCATTTTCAGGGTCTACAAGAGCATGGACGACGTCCATAAAGATGTGTTCAACCTTGCTGCCGCTGATTTTCATTCATTTGCCAGAGCCCACAATAACGACAGCCGGAACCTTCCCTTCGTCGGGCTCGGGATGTCCTACATAAAATACGCCATAAAGAAACCCGAACTGTTCAGGCTTCTGTTCCTGTCTCAGGAACGTTACGGAATGAGCCTTTATGAGCTCCTGAACGGTGAGGACGGGGAGATCAGGAGAGAGATAGAAAAAGCCCAGAGGGACGGCTGCGCATCCCCGGAAAATCTTTTCATGCAGATGTGGATCTGCATTCACGGCATGGCATGTATGTCTCTTACGGGGGACTTTGATCTGTCCGAGGAACAGAGCATCACATTCCTCAAGGAGAGATACTATCAATGGAAGAACTGAACGCTGATCTCATAGGTAAGCTTAAAGACCGCCTGCCTCAGATGAGCGCCTCTCACAAGGCCATCGCTTCGTACATCATAGATCATTACGACCAGGCGGCATTTATGACCGCGGCAAAGCTCGGGGCGGCGGTGGGCACTTCGGAATCCACCACGGTCCGGTTTGCCATGTCCCTCGGATACAAGGGATATCCCGAATTCAGAAAAGAACTGTCGGAGTGGGTCAGGAACCGCATCAATTCCGTATCCCGACTGAGTCACGCCCTGGGGGGAGAGAGCACCGGGAATCTGATAAATGAGGTCCTGACCGCAGACATGGAGAGGATCAGGGACACGGTGGATGAACTGAGTCCCGCGGCTTTCGAGGCCGCCTGCGACATGCTTCTCAATGCAAAGCACGTATATGTGTCGGGGCTCAGGTCGGCTGAACCTCTTGCCGGTTTTCTCTCGTTTTATTTAAATCTCATCAGGGGAGATGTGGTCCAGCTTAAGTCCACCAGCACGTCCGAGATCTTTGAACAGGAACTCCGCATCGCTCCCGGTGATGTTCTGGTGGGGATATGCTTTCCCAGATATTCGATGCGTACTCTCAAGACCATGCAGCTCGCCCGGGACAACGGGGCGAATGTCATTTCCATCACTGACGGTCCCTATTCGCCCATGAACATGTATTCAACCTGCAGCCTGTACGCCAGAAGTGATTCCGTATCCATCGTGGATTCCATGGTGGCTCCGCTTTCCGTGATCAATGCTCTGATAGTGGCGATGTGCCTGAGAGAGCCCGATCAGGTCAGGGAGAGCCTGGCAAGGCTTGAGGAAGCCTGGCAGAATTATCAGGTCTATCTCAATGACGAGATCGATTTTACGGAAGACGCCACGATACTCGATTACTCGCTGTTCAAGCCTGATGAAAAATGAACTCCGCAACTGCAGGAGGTATTTCCGATGAGTAAAAAGGTGCTTGTTGCGGGAGCGGGGGCTTCGGGTCTCATGGCTGCATATTCCGCGGCAGCCGCGGGAGCCCGGGTAACGGTGGCCGAAAAGAACGAAAAGGCCGGAAAGAAGATATACATAACCGGCAAGGGCAGATGTAATCTCACAAATAATTGCGACAGGGATTCATTTCTGCGTCACGTGGTGACCAATCCAAAATTTCTGTATTCCGCCATAAACGCCTTTGATGCCGAAGATACCATGACCCTTTTCGAGAGCCTGGGATGCAGGCTTAAGACCGAACGGGGAAACAGGGTGTTTCCCGTGAGCGATCACGCATCCGATGTGACCGGGGCTCTGGTCGCAGGTCTGAGGGATAAGGGGGCTGAGATCAGATATGACACCGCCGTAAGTGAGATCCTCCTGGGGAACGGCTCCGTAACCGGAGTAAAGACGGCGGATGGAGAGATGATAAGCGCGGACTGCGTCATTATCTGCACAGGCGGTCTTGCCTATCCCTCCACGGGTTCCGACGGGGACGGGTACCGTTTTGCGGAGGAAACCGGACACAGGGTCACGGACAGATGCCCGTCCCTTGTGAGGCTCAGAACAACAGAGGATCATCCCTCAAGACTTCAGGGGCTGTCCCTTAAAAATGTGAAGCTCACGCTCAAAGCAGGGAAAAAGACCTTCTACAGCGAGACCGGGGAAATGCTTTTTACGGACGACGGCCTGAGCGGTCCTCTGGTGCTTTCTGCTTCCGCCTGGTATGCTCTGAATAAGGCGAAATATGATGGGTTCGAGATACATATCGACCTGAAGTGCGGAAGTGACCGTGAAAAGCTGGATTCCAGGGTGCTGTCCTTATTATCCGAAATGAAGAACAGGAATGTGGCAAACGCTCTCGTGTCCTTTCTTCCGAGATCCCTTCTGTCCGTCGTTCTGGAGATGTCGGGCATTGACGGGGACGAAAGGTCCCGGGACGTTACCAGGGAGGAACGGATGCGTCTTTTGGACAGCGTAAAGGATATGACGTTTTCTGTCCTCGGCTCAGGGCCCTTTACGGAGGCTGTGATAACCCACGGGGGAGTGGATGTGAGGGATGTGGATCCGCATACCATGGAGTCGAAGCTTGTAAAAGGGCTGTATTTCTGTGGGGAAGTGCTGGATACGGATGCTCTCACCGGGGGATATAATCTGCAGACAGCCTGGTCTACCGGTTATCTTGCAGGAACTTCCGCCGCCTGCGGCGGCAGAGCCGGAAGGCAGACCGGGTGATCCTGCGCTGCCGTGCCGGAGATGATACGGGAAATGTGACAGAGAGGAAAACAGGAGGATGATATGAGTGTGAATATCGCCATAGACGGCCCTGCCGGGGCCGGAAAGAGTACCATCGCAAAGAAGGTGGCAGGAGAACTGGGTTATATTTACGTGGACACCGGAGCGATGTACAGGGCCGTGGGCCTTTATTTCAGCCGTCTCGGTCTGTCCGACGGAGATCAGGACAGGATGGCCTCTGAGGTGTCGGGCGCGGATGTATCCATCCGGCACGAGAACGGGACCCAGAAGATATATCTGAACGGGGAAAATGTGGATCCGGAGATCCGGACTCCCGAGATCAGCAGGATGGCTTCCGTGTGTTCCGCGGTCCCCGAGGTCAGGACTCATCTTCTTGAACTCCAGAGGAAGACAGCAAGGGAAGAGAATGTGGTCATGGACGGAAGGGACATAGGAACCGTGATACTGCCTCACGCGGATGTGAAGATCTTTTTGACCGCGGATCCCGGGGTGCGGGCCTTAAGGCGCTATGAAGAGCTTATCGCCCGTGGCGAAAAGGCCGTGCTTGAAGACATCGAAAGGGAGGTCAGGGAAAGGGATGAAAGGGACATGAACCGGGAAACCGCCCCTTTGAAACAGGCGGATGACGCGGTCCTCGTGGATTCCTCCCATATGACCATAGACGAGGTCAGGGACAGGATCATTTCCATAGTGCGGGAAAAATGCCCGGAGGAGCAGGCGCAGCAATGAAGATCGAGATAGCAAAGACTGCGGGGTTCTGCTTCGGGGTCCGGAGGGCGGTGGATACCGTCAGGGATCAGTGCGGCAAGGGTAACCGCGTGTTCACCTATGGGCCTGTGGTCCACAATGAGAATGTGGTGAACGAACTGAAGGGGCTTGGCGCGGAAGTGATAAGTGATGAAGAGGGCCTTTCGGTCCTGAAACCCGGGGACAGGGTGGTGATAAGGGCCCACGGCGTTCCGGAAAAACTCATCCGGAAGATCCGGGCTACGGGAGCCGAGGTGGTGGACGCAACCTGCCCCTTTGTGTCCAGGATACATGAGATCGTGATGGAAGAGAGCGGAGCGGGCAGGGAAGTGCTGGTGGCGGGCCGCAAGGAGCACCCGGAGGTGACCGGGATCGTCGGATGGTGCCCCGGCAGGTGCACCGTCATAGCCGACAGGGAAGAAGCCCTGGAATACATGGCTTTAAACCCCGAAAATAAAAGCTTTCCAAGAACCATTGTGGCCCAGACCACATATAATTACGAAAAATTTCAGGATTTAGTTGAATTGTTTGAAAAAAGAGGTTATAATGTCAAGGCTGTCAATACAATCTGCGGCGCAACGAGGGAGCGGCAGACCGAGGCGGGCAGTCTTGCGGAAAGGGTTCAGGCCATGATCGTCATAGGTGGCCGCAATTCTTCCAACAGCGCCAGACTCTATGAGATCTGCAGGGACAGGTGTGAGCGGACTTTTTTCATCAATTCCGCATCGGAACTCGATCCTGCAGCGCTTCGCGGGGCAGAGCATATTGGTATTACAGCCGGGGCATCCACCCCTAAACAAATTATCGAGGAGGTCACAGGTAATGTCAGAAGAACAGACATTTGAACAGATGCTCGACGCATCGTTCAAGACAATTCACAGCGGGGAGGCTGTAAAAGGAACAGTCATCCACGTTCAGCCGGATCAGATCACTCTTGATATCGGATATAAGAGTGACGGTGTCCTGACCAGGAGCGAGTACTCGAATGACAACAGCATCGATCTCACGACTGTTGCCAAAGAAGGGGATGAGATGGAAGTCAAGGTCCTCAAGCTTGAGGACAACAACGGCCAGGTGGTGCTTTCATACAAGAGGCTTGCAGCCGACCGCGGCAATAAGCGGATCGAGGAAGCCTTCAACAATCACGAAGTGCTGAGCGCCAAGGTCGTAAGGGCCCAACCCGGCGGGCTTATCGTCAGCTTTGAAGAAGTCAATATATTTATCCCTGCTTCCCTTGTTTCCGATTCCTTCGAGAAGGATCTGAACAAGTATGTGGGACAGGAGATAGAGTTTGTCATCACGGAGTATTTCCCCAAGAGACGCAGGTATATCGGCGACAGAAAGAAGCTCCTTGTGGAGAAGAAGATGGAGATGCAGAAGGAACTCTTCGAGCGCATCCATCCCGGCGATATCGTCGAAGGAACGGTCAAGAACATCACCGATTTCGGCGCGTTCATCGATCTCGGAGGAGCGGACGGACTGCTTCATATCTCGGAGATGAGCTGGGGCAGGGTCGAGAATCCCCACAGGGTATTCAAGGTCGGCGAGACTGTAAGAGTTCTGATAAAGGAGATCAACGGAAGCAAGATAGCTCTCACCATGAAGTTCCCCGATCAGAATCCATGGGTGAATGCTGCGGAGAAGTACGCGAAGGACAACATCGTCACCGGAAGAGTTGCCAGGATGACCGATTTCGGCGCCTTCATCGAACTTGAGCCCGGAATAGACGCACTTCTTCATGTTTCACAGATCTCTCACGAGCATATAGACAAGCCTCAGGACGTTCTCAAGAAGGGCGAAGAGGTGACCGCGAAGATCGTGGACTTCAATGAAGAAGATCACAAGATATCCCTCAGCATCAAGGCTATGAACGAAAAGCCCGAAGAAAAGCCTGAGGAATCCGAGGATGAGGAGACAGTGGATATCGAAGCAGCCATAGCAGCCGATAAGGCTGAGGCAGAGGCTGCGGCGGCTGCCGAAGCGGTTGAAGAGACCGCAGAGGAACCCGCAGAGGAACCCGCAGAGGAACCCGCTGCGGAAGCGGTTGAAGAGGCTGCTGAAGAGACTCCCTCCGAAGAGTAAAACTGATCCGGAAGAACTGATCCGGAAGATCGGCGGGGATCGCGGACCGGTCCGTGGTCTCCGATGACTGAAAGAATACGGCTTTGCACACAGACCGGAAAATGAGGCAGTTATGGCTTACGATTATGAGTGGTTCAAAAAGACTGTATATGATCTGACGAAGATAGATCTCAGCAGTTATAAGCAGAATCAGATGAAGCGCAGGATC
>JAEELB010000176.1 GCA_016288705.1 Lachnospiraceae bacterium
ATCCCTGTCTGTGAGGAACACTCCCTCGGCGTCGTCAAGAGGAGGCCTTCCGTTGGGGAAGCGGTCCTCTATGACCAGATAGTGGGGAACCTCCGTATTTACGAAGGGAGCGATGTAGGTGTGCTTCTCGGTGACCACGGGAGCCATATTCTCAACGCCCAGATCCTCCAGGGTCTTCTGAACGCTCTCCGCGGGTCTGGGAGTGATCCTGTCTATCATGGACCAGGGGAAGGTCACGTCCTTTTCGTCCTCGAGATAAGCCACGAAATCGGCGTCCACAAACCCCTTCTTCTGCCATTCCTTCGCCATCGTGGTCACGCCCTCTTTCAGCTTTTTGCCGTTCTGGGAGCAGTTGTCCATGGACACCACGGCCAGCTTGTATTTTCCTGCCTTATAGCGCTCATACAGCATGGCGCATACGATAGACATGGCGTGATGAGGCTTTTCGGGGCCGTTCTCTATATCGCTCTTTACGATGCCCATGAAATCTCCGTCAAGTCCGTGAAGGGCATAACCCTTTTCGGTGATGGTGAAGCTGATCATCTGGAGAGAGGGCTTTCTGAATACCTCCTTAAGCTTTCCGAACTGTTCCTCATCCTCGCAGTTCGCCTTGATCCCGTCCGCGATGGATGCGATGATCTCCTTGTCAAGCTTCCCGTCGGGATGCATTTCCACAAGCAGAGTCAGATTGTCAAAGGGTCTGTAGATCATGTCCACGACGGAGAAGTCGAAGGTATCCCCCGCTATGATCCCGGCCTTCTGCTTGCCCTGTTCCAGAAGCCTCTGCTGTATCTGGGCAATAAAACCGCGGAAGATATTTCCGGCGCCGAAGTGCACCCACACGGGATTCTCGGCGGTCTCCGCCCTCATCGCCTCCACGTCAAATGAAGGCACAGCCACGCCGGCCTTTTCCCAGCCGGCCTTGTCCTTGAGTGATTCTAAATTCAGTTTCATGATTAAACCTCCATGTACGTCTTACGGGCGGGGCTGCCCCCTGCGCAGACATCCGCAACGCCGATTCTTAGCGACTGTTCCTCAAGTCGCTTAGAATCGACGTGAGGACTGAGCGCGAGCGGTCAAGCAGGGGGTAACCCCGCCCCAAAACACTACTACGTGTTACTCCTTGAACGTTTCCCTGTTGATCCACAGTCCCAGCGCGGGATTGGGAATAAAATATATCTCCTCCCCGTCGGGCATTGTGTTGTACCCGTAAGAAAGCTTATCGGGATCGTACTTTGCGGCCTCTTCATCGTAATCGGCAGCCTTGAAGCCAGCCCCCTCGATCTCTTCCTTCGTGATATCCTTCACAGCATAGGTGATGGTGAAGCGGTCGTCGGATGACCCGTGGATCAGATGGGCCGCAGCCCCCATATTGTCACGGAGGTCCTGATTTTCAGGCTTTCTGAACTCCTCCAGAGTGTGGAGACGTCCCTTGTAGCCGTACTTTCTTATGAGCTTGTCAACGGTGTCGTCCTCGCCGAACCTGCTGACTCCGGGAGCCAGTATCAAAAGCTCTCCCCCGTCCGCCATGGCCATTCTGGTGCGGTATACGGCCTTATTTCCCAGCCAGGTGCTCTTGAACTCCTTGGGAGTCAGATACACCACACACTTTTTCAGACCGTGCTCAACATAGTCGATGTTCTTTTCCTGGGCAAGCTTGACGGCCTTCTCCAGGCCTTCCCTGTCCTCGGAAATAAAGAGTCCGTGCATCCTGATCTCGTCGTCCGGAGCGGTGGTGACGGTAAGCGCGAAGAGAATGGGACGGTCCTTCAGGAAATTCTCAAGACCGTAATCAAAGATCTTCCTGACCGGGGTATTGTCCCTGCCCATCATCCGTTCCATTCCGTAGACCGCCCCCACCATGTGGGATGCGTTTATCATCTGTGATCCGCCGCAGCCTACGAAGAGGTTCTTTGCGTGATTGGCCATGCCCACAACCTCGTGGGGCACCACCTGTCCGATGGAGATGATCAGGTCATATTTTTCATCCATGACCCTGCGGTCGATCTCAACCGCGACGGAATCTGTCCAGAGTCCCTCCGTAAGCTCCGAGATGTAATCACCGGGCACCTCGCCTATCTGGACGTTGTCGGTCCTCCAGTTGTGCACCATGAACCTGTCCAGAGGGATATCGCCGTACATGGTCTTTATTTCCTCTTCCGTCATCTGCACGTGAGTCCCGAGAGCCGGAAGGACATCGGCCTCGATACCCATATCCTGAAACAGATGATAATAGGAATTCGCTATCAGACCGGATCCCGAATAGAATCTGGTGAAATCCGGAGGTATCAGGAGGACCCTTTTGATGTTCTCTGTTTCAAGAGGAGATCCCTTGAAGGTCTGGCCCTCAAGGGATTCTTTCAAGGCCTCCCGGACCTGATCGTCCGAGAGACCCTTTTCGTTATCGGCATACTTGTATATCTTCATCTCTTCACTCTCGCATTTCCGGCATAGATGGACCAGATCTGGTCTTCGCTCGAAGGTGAACCGTAATCGTTAAGGGTGGTGGGAACGAGAGCGCCGGAAGCCCAGCCGAACTGCATGCACTTCTCGGCATCCCAGCCCTTGAGAACGCCGTACAGAAGTCCTCCGGTGAAGCCGTCGCCGCCGCCTATCCTGTCGAGCACCGGGATATCTCTCTGATCCTCGACGTAGAACTTTCCGTCAGATTCGAGGATGGCGCCCCACTTGTGCTCGTTTGCATTTACCACCGTGCGGAGGGTTGTGGCGAACATTGAAGTGTTCTTGAACTTCTCCTTCGCAGTCAGGATCATGCCCTTGAAGGCCTCGATCTTGCTGGAGATATCCTTGCCTCCCGCCTCGGGTCCCTGAAGGCCCAGAGCCAGCTGATAGTCCTCTTCGTTTCCGATGAGGATATCCGTTATGGATGCGATCTCCGTAAATATGTTCCTGAGCTCCTCTTCCCTGCCCTTCCAGAAGGATGCGCGGTAATTCAGGTCGAAGGAGATGAGCGTTCCGTATTCCTTTGCAGCCTTTGCAAGCTCCAGGCAGAATTTGCTGGTATTCTCGGAAAGAGCCGCCACAAGGCCCGAAATGTGGAGGATAGCCACGCCCTTTTCCCCAAATATCTTCTTCAGATCGAACTCGTCGATGGAGATAGTGCGTCCGACTTCGCCCGCCCTGTCGTTTGTGACCACGGGGCCTCTCATGCCGTAGCCCGAATCGGCTATGTTGAACTGATGACGATAGCCCCAGGGGCCGCCGGGTTCAACGCAGGCTCCCTCATAATCTATGTTGCGGCTTCTGAGCTCGTTCTGGATAAAGGTCGCGATGGCGTTGTCCTTTACGAACTTTGTCAGGACAAGTCCCTTGTAGCCGAGGGATGACGAAATGTTCACAACGTTGCTCTCCGCAGAGGTGGCCTGCATGTAGAACATGTGGCTGTTCTGCACGGGCATTCTGTCCACAGGGGTTATGCGGACGCCCATTGATGTGGGACACGCCACGCCGTAGGTGAAATTGTCTTTTACTTTAAGTGCCATTATATCCTCCTTTTTTCACTGATCCTGATCTGCAGTGATGAATCTGTTTCTCATTCTATAACGACCATGCGCAGTCCGATGCAGGCATCGTCTGCGCATGTCTTTCAGTAACTTATATCACGCGGTGTAGGTCTGGCTCGAGGTGCTTCCGCCGTGTCCCGTCCAGTTGGTGTGGAAGAACTGGCCTCTTTCCTTGTCCAGCCTCTCATAGGTGTGGGCTCCGAAGTAATCCCTCTGTCCCTGAAGAAGGTTCGCGGGAAGCTTCTCCGAAGTGTACCCGTCAAAGTACGAAAGAGCCGAGCTCATGGCGGGAACGGGTATCCCTGCCAGGGTGGCCTTCGCCACCACCTGCCTCCAGGAATCCACGCAGTCCTTTATGGTCTCCTTGAAGAAGGGATCCAGGAGCAGATTTGAAAGCTCGGGGTTCTTGTCGTAGGCCTCCTTTATCTTGCCGAGGAAGGTGCTCCTGATAATGCAGCCGCCCCTCCACATAAGAGCGATCCCGCCGTAGTTCAGGTTCCAGCCGTATGTCCCCGCGGCAGTCCTCATGAGGGTGTAGCCCTGGGCGTAGGAGATGATCTTGGAAGCGAAGAGAGCCTTCCTCATCTGCTCTATGAACTCGTCCTTATTTCCGTCAAAGACCGCTTCCGCCTTGGGATATTCCTTTGAGGCGATGACTCTCTCGTCCTTCATGGCTGAAAGGCATCTCGCGAAGACCGCTTCGCCTATGAGGGTAAGGGGCACGCCCTCCTCCAGGGCGGAGATCCCGGTCCATTTGCCGGTACCCTTCTGTCCCGCGGTGTCCAAAATGTTCTCCACCAGCGCGGAACCGTCCTCATCCTTGTAGGCGAGGATATCGCCGGTGATCTCGATGAGATAGCTGTCAAGCTCAGTCTTGTTCCATTTTTTGAAGATATCCGACATTTCGTCATCCGAAAGCTTCAGATAATTCCTCATGATCTGATAGCACTCGCAAATCAGTTCCATGTCGCCGTACTCTATCCCGTTGTGGACCATCTTTACGAAATGTCCTGCTCCGTTCTCTCCGACCCAGTCACAGCAGGGGGATCCGTCCTCCACATGGGCGCAGATCTTCTGGAAGATGGGCTTTACCGCCTCCCAGGCTCCCGGAGAACCGCCGGGCATGAGTGAAGGTCCGTTCAGCGCGCCTTCCTCACCGCCTGACACGCCGGTGCCGATGTAGAGCTTTCCGGCCTCTTCCACGTGCTTGGTCCTGCGGATGCTGTCCTGATAGTTGGAATTTCCGCCGTCGATAATGATATCCCCGTCCGAGAGCAGGGGAAGGAGCGCATCGATAGTCTTGTCAACCGCCTCTCCGGCCTTGATCATCATCATGACCCTGCGGGGAGTTTTGAGATTGCTCACCAGTTCCTCAAGGGAATGGGTACCTATTATGTTCTTGCCCTTGGCGCGGCCATTGGTGAAATCGTCCACTCTGGATGTGGTCCTGTTGTAGACTGCTACGGTGAATCCCTTGGATTCCATGTTCATCACGAGGTTTTCACCCATGACGGCCAGTCCGATAAGTCCTATGTCAGCGTTTCCCATTTCTGTAGTCCTCCTTTAAATATAATACTTGGTGATCTGTGTCGAAAGTGATCCTTCGGATCGATCCGTCTGTATCACTCAAAACCCTTGTAAACCTCTTCGAGATGTCTTCCGATATGCTCCGAAAGCTTCTGGGCATATTCCTCCGCGTAGGTCCTCCAGTCCGCGAAGAGCTTATCCCTGAAGGCGTACGAACCGTCGTCGTTCTTTTTGTTGAGGATGAGGCCGTAGGTGATATGGATGACCTGACGGGCGTCGTTCTGCTCAAACACTGAAGGAAGCTCGCTGTCCGAAAGCTTGTCCACATCCGGAACCTTTGAAAGATCCGTGGTCACATGGTAATACTTGCTGGCCTCGGCAAAGGCGTCGTTCAGCGCGTACTTGTGGATCTCCCTGTAGAGAGATGGATCATGCTCGGAAATGATCTGCATGGCCACGAGCCAGTTCGTGCCTGCGGTCTTCAGATGGAAATGACCCTTTGTATATTTCCCGATGCTGGGGAACACGGAGAACTTGTCGGAACCTGAATGAACCGAGATCTTGTAGCCCAGAGCTTCCGCTATGGCGGCATGCACCGCAAAATCCTTGTCAAAATCGGGCACATTCCCGATGTAATCGATGGCCTTCTGGAACTCGCCTATGAAACGGGGCGCCAGAGTAGTGATGTTCACTCCCCTGCGGATGAGCTCCGCCGCCACGAAATAATGCTGGTAAGGGGTGGTCACGGATTCCGTCTCATCGATCGACATCTCAAGTTCAGGCGCGTTCTTTTTGCCCTTGAAGTACTTCTCCCACACCTGAACGGTGTAATCTATGGCCTCGCCGTAAATAAGGACGGCTCTCTTGTACTCGATCTCGCTGAAAGCCACGGAGTGTTCCCCCACCTTGAAGGTCTTCCCCATATATAATGCTTCCAGGGTGCTGTCCGGTTTATACAGCTTTTCCACCTCTTCATCGGGAAGGACCGCGGCGTCGTTATTGATATGCTCGCTGCAATCCAGAGTGATCATGGTGAAGCCGTACTTGAGCGCGTACTCGATCTCCTCAAAGGTCTTCAGGTGATCGCCGTCGGCTCCCCAGGGCTTCTCGAAATCCTCTCTGAACACGGCAAAGGTGGCGGAATCCATCACATCCGCAAATGTCCTCCCAGTGAGATTCAGTTCCCTTATGCTCTGCTGGGCAAATACAGGGTAGGCGTCGTACTTTCTGAACACCCTGATATGGCCGGGAGTAGCCAGTCCGAGACGGTCTCCCGTCCCCACGCTTCTCTTTTCATGAAGCACCGGCGAGGGCGCCGTGAAGGGAAATAAAGACCTCAGCGCATCGGCGTTCTCATGTATCAGGCCTGCGATCTTCACGCCGATCCCTTCTACTGTCTTTTCTTCGCCGGAAAAATCGGAAGCCTTGCTCCCGCATACCACAAGGACATCCTTAGCCCCGTCGTCGGCCATAAATACGCAGCCGTCATCCAGGTCATGCCAGGAATGGGGGTAGATCTTAAAGCTGTTCTTAAGTACATTGTAATCGCTCATTTTCGCTCCTCTCTGCCGCGCTCGTCGTCAAAAACACAACAGACACTTCGGGGAGATCCCGAAGTGTCTGTCATTGGTTTTAGGCAACAAGTACTTTCATCACATCTTATACTATATAGGTAGGACGTAGTTTTGTCAAGTACGACATGCCCTGCGAAAGGCGCTGCTTCATCACCATTTGGTCACTTTAACGCTTTCTTTCGTTTTGATCTTGAAGGAGAATGTCTTTCCGCTTCCATCCAGGGCCTTGATATTGATGGTCGCTGTTCCCTTTTTCTCTCCGCCGACGGCTCTTATATACATATAGAACGCGCCGAGACCTTTGTCATAAGCGATCGTGTCCACGATGGCCGCTCCGCCGCATTCCGAACTGCTGCTGGTAATGGAGACCCTGCCAAACTGAAGGTTCGAATTATTCGATCCCTGTCCTTCCAGCATGACACGCAGATCATAACCATAGCCGCTCTCCAGCACTTCCAGCACTCCTCCCTTATTGACGGGCACTCCGTTACCATCCGTCACTTTGATCCCGGTGACCGGAGTTGTGATCACATAATCGGCATAACTTCCGTATCCGGTTCCGTCGGTAGTTTTGGCGTGGACCCTTATGAAGACTCTGTCGTTAAGGGCTGACGGCCATTTGTTCTTATTGATCGTAAGCTTTCCGGTCTTTTCGTTGACGGAAACGCCGCAGGAAGGATCATGGAGCCTCAGGGTCAGATCAATGTCGATGTCACGAATAACAGCGGTCTCTTTTTCCTTATCCGCTTCCACGTAACCGGCCTCGTACCCCCATGTAAGAGTGGTGTTCGAAGGCGCTCCGTAGGTCTTTCCCACATGTGAAGGAGGGGTAACGGTCTTCCCCACGGCAAGAGTGTAGAAGTCCAGAAAATTATCTTCACCCACTTCCAGCCCCGATACAGGGTTTTTGACATTAACGGTTATGGATACCGACTTTCCGGATCCGTCCGCCGCCTTACATTTGATGGTGGTGCTTCCTTTCTTCATTCCGTAAACATTTGCGGACAATGAACCGGGGCGCGCGTCAACCCTGGCAATGCTCTTATCTGCGGAACTCCAGTCAATGGGCACATTATCCGTGGAATAAAGAGTCATGCAATTGTCATTCCCTTCGCCGGGAAGATCTGCGCTGGCAAGCACAAATGACTTAAGGCAGGTATTGCTCTTGTTGTAGACCACTCTTTCCTTCTTCTTTTCCACGAAACTCTGATAATAGGTGAGTTCGGATCCTTTCACCCCGATCCTCAGTCTTTCGTCGGTCTTATTTCCGATAACCACTTCCTTGTATTCATGGACCAACTGCGTATCGGCAGACACCGCCACCACCGCGAATGAATCAGGGTATGAAGGATTGACTCTGACTCCGGTCATCTTGAGTTTTCCGTTCTTTTCATTGATCTCGACCGTCCCGCCGCCTATGTTGATCTTCTGTGCATAAGACACACCGACTGCTTCGCCGGCAGAAGAAAGCGCGTCTCCGCCTATCAGATGCCAGTAAACCTTCTTCTCACTTGCCTCCTTGGGCAGGCATTCGGCCTTGTAAGTCGTGGTAATGGTCTTCGAACCGCTTCCGGGATCAATGGAAGAAAGGCCCTTGATATTGATCTCATCGATCGCCTGTTTTACTGTAACGCTTATATCCTTGCTCTTCTGAACCTTTCCGTTTGAATACACCCAGAGGTTGACCTTGCAGTTTCCTTTTTTCACGGGGAAGACAATGCAGGAACCGTCAGGGTTGGGAATAACGGTTAATACGCTGCCGTTGCTGGAGCCCCAGATCATGCAGTCAAGCTGATCTTCGGTAAAGTCTCCGACGCCGGCTACAGTGCCGTTGGTGAACGTGAGCGTAGGCTTGATCTGGTCAAAGAAGAGGGAACTCGAGGCCGCCTGCAGTTCATCCCCTGCCGAACCGGTGGCAGTAGCACCAACGAGGTCAAGCAAGCCTTCGCTGTAATAGATGACGGACTTCTTGCCCTTGTCCCTGTCCTTCTTGGCGTCAGCAGTGCTCTCCGCGAAGAGGTCGATCTTCTTCACGGTAGGACTCATCGTCTTTTTCTGGATCTCCGGGGCGTACACGGTAATGGACGACACTCCGGTGACCTTCTTTGCGCTTGTCACTGCAAGAGCCCTGATGGTATGCTTTGATCCGGGCTTGAAGTTTGCGATGAACAGAGGCTTCGTAGGATCATACAGAGTTCCCGACTTGACCGTAAGAGAGGCAGGCTCCACCTTGGGCTCATCGCCATCGACGGTGTAATATATCTTTTCCTTATACCAGGTGTTGTATTTTACGGATGAAGTCTTGATCCTGTTGTTGCTCAAAGAGGCCTTGCTGCTGAAAACGACATAGTACACATCCCTGTATATATTTTTGTTGGGTTTGTCTTTGGGAACCGGGTTATATTCATCATCAAGAGCGACGATAGCGGGATTCTTTGACTCTTTGCCGAACATGGTTCCCACATTGACTCTCTTGCCGAGATCCTTGACTTCGGTCCCGCAGGAGACAAGGACCTCCTTCATCTTCTTGGGAAGGTCTCTGCCTACCAGAACCTTAGAGCCGCCGAGAGAAGGCCCGTATGCGCTCAGATAGAGAGCGGCAACGCCCGAAACCACAGGCGCGGCCATTGAAGTGCCGGACATTGTTTCATAACAGTTGTTTGAGAGGGTGTCCAGGGGAAATAAATGATATGTTTCGTCACCCTTGGTATATTCATAAGCAGGCTTATTGTCTTTGCCTTTGAAAGAGGGCACTGTAGATCTGATGGCGGTGCCGGGTGCGCACACAGTGACCCAGGGACCGAAATTTGAATAGCTGGCCTTCTTACCGTTGTAATCGGTAGATCCAACCGAAACAATGCCGGTATCCTTTGTAGATGTGAAGGCGGCAGGGTAACACCTGACGTTCGTAAAATTGTTTCCGGCAGCCGCATACACGCAGATGCCATCCTCATAAGCCTGCTTGATCAATGCGCACTCTGAGGCCGAATATTTGGTACCTCCAAAACTCATGTTAATGACGTCTGCAGGTTCTTCCACCATCTTTCCGTTTTCGTCTTTGCCCATCGCAGCGCTGATCCCACGTGCGATATCATCATTCTCCATGCGGCCTTCATAGCAATAGGCAATGTTGTAGGAATAGATCGACACGCCGGGAGCGATGCCCGCGCCGCCCTTTCCGTTATTTACCAAAGCGCCGATGATACCGGCCACATGGGTTCCATGTCCCCCCGTTACCACGCCGGCCTTGCTCTTTGTCACATCCACAGCCTTGACGACAATGCTTTTTCCGGAATCAGGGTCAATAAAGTCTTCATGCTCTGCAAATACGCCTGTGTCAACGACAGCCACTTTCACATCAGGGCTTCCTATGGATGAACCCCATGCTTCCCAGGTATTCACCTGATCGTGCTGATACTGATACTGGGTTTTGCTGTCTTCCAGATTGGAAGGATCCGTAAGAAGCGGATCGGGATTGTCCAGAATGGGTTCCTGATAACCCGGATCTTCCTCCTTGCTGTTTTCGCCACAGATGTAATCCTTCCATGTAAGAGCGGGGTCAACGGTCACCGAAGCACCCGCAGCATCCAGATCGTCGTTTCCATCCGTTCCAACATCGGGTTCGAGTTCGGAAATATAAACGGGCTCTACAGGGGGAAGCTGTGATCCTGTATCCGCGGCAGCCGTGACCGCATCCAGAACCGTCTTTCCTCCGTTAAGTTCAGCCGTTCCGACTCCGTAACTGAAATTGATGAGGGTTGCACCGTAGGAACCGGCGATGGCTTCCGCATCCTCCCGGTCATCTGCAAGGAACCAGATCTCTCCCTCTCTGTAATCCTTTCCTTCTTCACTCGCCTCAAGGGTAGCGACCATTCCGTTCGCCGCCATATCAGCTTTAAGCTCCATGTCTTCCGCATCCGGCTCGTACCCTCCGGGAAAGCCGTACGCTTCCAAACTGTCCGCTGCGACTGCCTGATCAGCACCGTCAACTG
>JAEELB010000177.1 GCA_016288705.1 Lachnospiraceae bacterium
GATGTATTTTTTCATGATAAAACAGATTAGTAATCTGATGAATAATCAGCAGGGTGTAAATATTAAAATTGTAGAATTTTCCGTTGAAGGTAATATTTGTAATGATATGTTTAGAAGCTTCAAGACAATAATCTCCTGGAACTTGTTTTCTTATTATAATGAGTTAGCTTCCTGTATCTTTTCATGGATTTTCATAATATGCATTGTCCTGTTTATGTTTGTGGCTCCATGAGAGGGCTGTGAGTTGACCTGGTTGAGTGTCTCTGGACTGCTCTGTATAATGTCATAGAACATTACAGAGAAAGGAAAGTTCCAGAGCACCCTCCCGCAACGTCGTGTACTCTGGAACTTATGGTGTAAAACCATGATTATCGTATCAGAGTACCGGCTGGTTTTCAAGGAGGAACAGGATATTTTTAGTGCAGCCCACGTGCGACCACCCGGCCTGCCCCTGCTGCGGTGAACCCATGAACTACAGGGATTCCCGTAAGAGGATCCGAAGGAAAGAGGGCGGCTGCGTCGAGCGCCTTATGGTCCGCAGGCTGCAATGCCCGAAATGCCGGAAGCTTCATGTGGAACTCCCGGACTGCCTGGTTCCTCATAAACACTACGATGCTGAAGTGATCAGCGGCGTGATCGAGGGCATCGTCACACCGGATGATCTGGACAGCGAGGATCGTCCCTGTACCATGACCATGCGCCGCTGGATCAAGTGGTTCCTTGAAAACCGTTCCAACATTGAAGGCCTCCTGCGCCATGCATTCAGACGTGCGGCGAAAAGCCTTCCGGTTTCGGAGAACGGATCCCTGCTGGACTTTGTCAGGGAACATACCTCATCCTGGCTGGAAACCATACTCCGCTTTATCTACAATAGCGGGGAGGCCCTTCCGGCCGGTTCCGCCTGATGCACCTGCTTTGTTTTTGCTGTCATGACCATGGCCGTTATAGTGGACTCCGAAAGGAGGTTCACACCATGAACGAAGACAGAAAGACGGCACGGATTTGGCAGGAGGAAGAGGCACTCCGGAGATTCCGCCTGATATCGCCGCTGCTCCAGGAGGATCTGGATGAAGCCAAGAAACTCCAGCTCCGTGAGCGGATCGCCGAAGCAAATGGGATCAGCACCAGAACGATCTACCGCTATGAAAAGGCTTGGCGGGAAGGCGAATTCCAGGGGCTCAAGCCTCGCAACCGGGAAAAGCATCGCAGACAGGATCTTCCGGAGAACTTTGAGGAGCTCCTTGAACAGGCGATCCAGTTAAAGCGGGAGGTCCCGAAACGGTCGGTAGCTCAGATCATCTCCATCTTGGAACTGGAGCACAGGGTCGCGCCCGGTGTTCTGAAGCGCTCCACTCTGGAAAGACATCTCTACCAGGCGGGGTACGGACGCAGGCATCTCCAGATGTACAGTGATGCCAGGGAGAGCTCCTCCAAGAGATTCTGTAAGCCCCACCGCATGATGCTCATTCAGGCGGATATCAAGTACGGCCCCAAGCTCCCGATCGGCAAGAACGGGGCTTATGTTCAGACGTACCTGTCCTCCGCGATAGATGATCACTCCCGATACCTTCTCTCCTCCCGGTTCTATGATAACCAGGAAGAAACGATCGTAGAGGATACCTTCCACCAGGCGATCGACCGGTACGGGCACTTTGATGCCTGTTACGTTGATAACGGAAGCCAGTATGTTGCAAAACAGCTTCAGATCTCCCTTGCAAGGCTCGGGATCACAGCCCGGTTTGCCCCTGTAAGGAGCGGGAAGAGCAAGGGTAAGGTGGAACGGTTCCATCAGGTGGTGGATGCCTTCATGCGGGAGGCAAAGCTTCAGAAGGTGAAGACCCTTGAGGAGCTCAACCGCTACTGGGAAATCTATCTCGAGGAGTATTACCACAAGCTCCCCCATGGAGGAATCCGGGAATACTATGAAAGCCTTGGCGTTTCCATCCCGCCGGAAGGGATCAGCCCCCTGCAGGAATGGAACCGTGATTCCAGACCACTTACGTATCTTGACCGGGATGTGGTCGCGGAAGCCTTCCTCCATCACGAAAAGCGCCGTGTGGACAAGGGAGCCTGCATCAGCTTCCGCGGACGCCGTTATGAGACCAAGCCATCCCTGATCGGGTTCGATGTGGAGATTTCCTATGATCCGGCATCCCCCGAGATCCTCACGATACGCTATCAGGAAATGGAACCGTTTACCGCAAGGCCAGTAAGAATCGGGGAATTCTGTGATAAGACACAGGCTTTGCCGGTCTCCATGCAGTTACATGATGCCGCTTCCTCGAGGCTTCTGGATGCCCTTGAGAAGAAACACGAGGAGTCCAGACAGCGCAATGCCGACGCCATCTCCTATGCAGATTTGATGAAGGGGGTGAACGGCAATGTATGAAGCTTATTTCGGGATGTCAAACACCCCGTTCTCAAGGAGTGTACCCGTAGAGGCCCTGTATGAGTCAGCGGCGATGCAGGAGATCATCGGGAGGCTTTCCTATGTGGCGGACAAGCAGCTTTTTGCGGTGGTCACGGCTGATCCGGGCTGTGGGAAGTCCACGTTGATCCGTCGTTTTTCGGAGCAGTTGCCCCAAAAGGATTACATTCTGCTCTACCTTTCGGATTCGAAGCTGACCCCGCGATGGTTTTACAAAGGTCTTCTCGACCAGTTGGGTGTAGAGGCAAGGTTTTACCGTGGAGATTCCAAGCGTCTTCTGCAGCAACAGATCGAGATCATCAGGGGAGTCCAGCGCAAGAAGGTCGTCTGTGTCCTGGATGAGGCCCATCTGCTGGAGAAAGAGACTCTGGAAGAGTTCCGCTTCCTGCTCAACTACCGGTTTGATTCCATGAGCCCGCTTGCCCTCGTCCTGGTCGGACAAACCGAACTGTGGGACGAACGGTTAAAGCTCCAGCGCTACGCTGCGATCCGACAGAGGGTGGATGTGTACTGCACGCTCCCGCATCTGGACCGGTCAGAGACCGAACACTACATCCATTCTCATCTGGAATACGCCGGAGGAGTACAGGACGTGTTTACCGATAAGGCGATGGACATCATCCACTCCGCATCTACAGGTATCCTGCGAATGATCAACCGGATATGCGACAAGTCGCTGATCTACGCCTTTCAGAAGCAGAAGCGTCTGATCGATGATCACATGACCCAGTATGTGCTGGAGCATGAGCTTCTTACTACAAAATGACTTACGAACACGGCGCCGGGGCTTCGGCCCCGGTGACAAGAATAAGAGCAGCACAGTGACATGTTGACAGGTCAGACGGGCGACAGCTCATGAGATCACTAACAATCTGGTTTTGGTTCTTTTTCTTTATTTGAATCCGCAATAATCTTTTTACATTTTGTGCAGATTATAGAGTTTGAAGCATGTTCTTTATTACATATAACACATATATCGTTTGTCTTAGAATTTTGTATGTCTTCAAGTCTTGTCTGAAACCTTAAACCGTATGCTGTCTGATTTAGACCTAATTCGTTCGTTTTCTTAAGAATACTGGCAACTGAATCAGGGTTTACCTTATCTGCCAGAAGATAAATAGCCTTTATTTCTTTAATAGATTGTCGTCTATTTGTCTCACTCATTTGTTGTTGCCGTGTTATTCTGGATACCCTGTTCTACGATAAATGCTCCCTGACAGGAAAAATGGAAAGAAACGGGACCCAAGCGTCATCCCGAATCCTTTCTGTTTTTATCCTTATTCTACTTTTACTAGCCAGCTTTCAAGAATTTTATTCTTCTTACCATAAGCTGTAATTGCGACCGTTCCGTAATTCTTTCCGATA
>JAEELB010000014.1 GCA_016288705.1 Lachnospiraceae bacterium
AGTGTGAAACCCGGCACGAAGGGCAAGACCGTATCCCTCACCCTGAAGCGCGTGGTCACGCCCAAAAAGAAGGTGGAACTGCCCGGCATAAGCGAGATCCAAGTGCAGGGAGACATCTCAGGTCAGGGGATAAAAGGCGAGCCAGACAAGAGCAAGCCCGGAAAGATCAATGTGACGGTGCCTGCCGGAACCGTCCCGGGAACATACCTGATCGTGGTGGAGCCGGAAGACACGGAGCTAAATCCTGTGTGCTGCGAACTGATCGTGAAGTGAAGACTTACCTTATAGCGAAGTGATCTGACCAGATCCCCCGGACGGCTTCCGCCCGGGGGATCGTTTTATGGCTTTAAATGGCCGGACCGGAAGATTTCTGATTCAATTACGTCATCCGAAAAGCGAAAATTATCAAATGCGTTGATAAAGTGCGAAATACACGTTATAATATGCGCAAACAAATGACATTATTCCAAAACGGGGGAACCGGATATATGATGAGTTGCAAGGAAAAGGCCAATGAATGGGGACTCTCGACTCGTGCTGTCAATGAGCTCTGTAAGAAGGGAAAGATCCCGGGGGCTGTGAAAGCTGGAAAAAGCTGGCAGATCCCGGATGATGCGGAAAAACCGGCTGACGGACGTATTGTGACAGGAAAATATACTAAGAAAACAGAGACTGAAGGCAGGAAACCTCTGCCTGTAGGTATCTCGGATTATGTACGCGCGCAGTCCGAATACTACTATGTGGACAAAACCCTGCTGATCAAGGAGCTTCTTGATCGCAGGGCATATGTGTCGCTTTTTACCAGGCCGAGGCGATTCGGCAAGACTCTGAACATGGATATGGTTCGCGTTTTTTTTGAAATATCCGATGAAGATACGGAGAAGTACTTCACGGATAAGGAGATATGGAAGTGCGGACAGAAGTACAGAGAGCATCAGGGGAAGTATCCTGTTATCTTTCTGACCTTCAAGGACGTTAAATTTGATTCCTGGGAGGCGACATTTCAAAAGATCGCTGAACTGGTTCAGGAAGAGTTTGGCAGACACTCGGTGCTCAGAGGCAGTGAAAAACTGGAGAGGTACGAAAAGGATTATTTCGAGAGAGTGCTTGGCGGTGCGGCAGGCGTGGTGGAACTTTCTGCTTCTGTTCAAAGGCTTTCCAAGATGCTCTGCGCGCATTATGGGAAGGCCCCGATCATCATTATCGACGAATATGATACACCGATACAGGAAGGGTATTCGAAAGAGTTTTACGATGAGATCATTGGTTTTATGCGAAACTTTTTTTCGGGCGCCTTTAAGGACAACAAATATCTTTCGTTTGGCTTTCTCACCGGTATTTTCAGGATAGCGCAGGAGAGTATTTTCAGTGGGCTGAACAATCTTATGGTCAATTCCATGATGGACAATGAGTATGATGCCTTTTTTGGTTTCACGGAATCTGAAGTGAAGAGGATGATGTCCTATTATGGCGTTACGGACAAGGCGGATGAGCTTAAGGAATGGTATGATGGTTATTTCTTTGGAAAAAAAGAAATATATAATCCCTGGTCTGTGATCAATTATATTTCAAAGGGATGTCTTCCTCAGGCGTATTGGGTAAATACCGGCAAGAATGAGATACTGGAGGATGTCCTAAAGTCGGCTACGGAGGATATCACGGAGAAAATGTATGCTCTTTTGCTTGGAGAGCGGGTTATCACAAGGATCGATCAGAATGTCGTGTACAGATCACTGACGGAAGATCCGGCGAATATCTACAGCCTGCTGTTGGTGGCCGGATATCTGAAGGCTCCAAACAGACAACTGCAGGGTGATGGTTCCTGGCTGTGCGAGGTTTCAATTCCTAACCGCGAGATAGCTTCGGTTTATAAAAGCGAGATCATTTCACATTTGATGAGGATCGGGGCGATTGGTCATGCTACAGCGAATAAGATAGCGGAGAGTTTGTATGCATCCGATTACCTGAAATTGCAGGATGGTATCGGCGAATATATGAAGAAGAGCATCAGCTTCTATGATCCCGGCGCAGAAGGCTTTTATCATGGCCTGATTCTTGGGTTGGTCGCATTGATGGATGACAGATACAGGATCCGGTCCAACAGGGAGTCCGGGGACGGCAGATATGACATCAGTCTGATCCCGAGAGATTTAAAGTATCCCGGCGTCATCATTGAACTGAAATCCGACAAGGATCTGGATGAAGTGAAACTTGGGGCACTGGCAGAGGAGGCATTGAAGCAGATCGATGACAAGGGTTACGATACAGAGATGCGTGAAGAGGGGATCAGAGTTATCCTTAAATTGGGGATCGCATTTTCGGGAAAGAAAGTGAAGATCCACCCTTCCACTGAAGTGAGCGCATCCGTCGGGTGATACGAAAGGAGAGGACAGGAATGCCGGCTGCCAGATACGTTATGGCCCTGGATCAGGGCACCACAAGTTCAAGATGTATCTTGTTTGATAAGCAGGGGGCCATACGGTCCGTTGCCCAAAAGGAGTTTGAACAGCACTATCCCCAACCAGGCTGGGTGGAGCATAATCCCATGGAGATATGGTCATCGGAACTTGCGGTGACCCACGAGGCAATGGCGCTCATAGGGGCAAAGCCGGAGGACATTGCGGGCATAGGCATCACAAATCAGAGAGAGACTACGATCGTCTGGGACCGGGAGACCGGAATCCCCGTTTATAACGCCATCGTCTGGCAGTGCAGGCGCACGGCTCCGATCATAGATGATCTGGTAAAGGCCGGCCATTCCGACACGCTGCGGGAAAAGACGGGGCTTGTCCCCGACGCTTATTTTTCCGCCAGCAAGATCAAATGGATCCTCGATAACGTCGATGGCGCAAGGGCCCGGGCGGAAAAGGGCGATCTGTTGTTCGGAACGGTGGATACCTGGCTCATCTGGAAGCTTACAAAGGGTCAGGTACACGTGACCGACTATACCAATGCTTCGAGGACCATGCTCTTCAATATCCATGAACTCCGCTGGGACAGGGAGCTTCTCGGACTCTTTGACGTGCCGGAAACCATGCTGCCGAAGGTGTGCCCCTCGAGCATGATCTACGGCTATTCGGATGAGAGCGTGATCGGGGGAAGGATCCCCATAGCGGGAGCCGCGGGCGACCAGCAGGCCGCGCTTTTCGGACAGTGCTGCTTTGACAGGGGGGACGTGAAGAATACCTACGGCACGGGCTCATTTATCCTGATGAACACGGGAAGTGAGGCGGTAGCCTCAAGAAACGGACTTGTGACCACCATTGCGGCGGGAGAGACGGAAAGACCCGATTACGCCCTTGAGGGCTCGGTCTTTGTGGCGGGTGCTGCCATACAATGGCTGAGGGATTCCATGAGGATGATCAGGACAGCCCGGCAGTCGGAGGAGTATGCCGTGAGGGCTGCGGGCGGCTCGGAGGGCGTGTATGTGGTGCCCGCATTTACGGGGCTCGGCGCCCCTTACTGGGAGCAGTACGCCAGGGGGAGCATCTTCGGAGTGACCAGGGGCTGCAACAAGGAGCAGTTCATAAGGGCGACCCTGGAATCGATAGCCTATCAGTCCTACGATGTTTTCAGGGCGATGGAGGAGGACGCAGGGCTTGAAATAAGAGAACTCAAGGTTGACGGAGGGGCGTCGGCCAACGATTTCCTGATGAAGTTTCAGGCGGACATCTCGGAATGCGATGTGAAACGTCCGGAATGCATAGAGACCACCGCCCTTGGCGCGGCATATCTCGCGGGACTTGCCGTCGGCTTTTACAGGGACAGGGACGAGATCAGGGAAAACTGGCAGCTGGGAAGGCTCTTTAAGCACGATATGGAAAGCACAGAGAGGGAAGAACTGCTGAAGGGCTGGAAAAGGGCCGTGAAGGCGGCTCTCTGCTGGGCTGAGGATACGTGACAGGATAGTCTCTTATGAGTGGGTCGGTGCCGGGAAATTTAGGCGCCATCTGACCGTAAGACCGGAGGATGAACAGGGTCAGATCAGTACTCTCTCCATGGGCGTATATCTGATGCCGTTCTCGGTGACTTCCAGACCGGTGGCGCAGAAGCCGTGGCTTTTGTAGAACTCGTAGGCGGTGGGAGCGGCGTTTACGGTCATGCTTTCATTATCCGTAAAGGTTCTGATCTGGCGGCAGAGATAGTAGAGGAGCATGCCGCCGATGCCTTCGCCCTGTCTTTCCGGATCCACAAATAAGAGCGACAGGTGCGAGGCCTGCCTGAGAGCGGCCATCCCTACCAGAGAATCCCCGTCCCAGGCTGTGTATACGTCGTAAGCGCCTCCCCCGTGGAGATCCTTAAGGAGAGGACAGCTTATGAAATCCTCAAAACTTCTGATGCCCTCATCGGAATAGATGGGGGCGTCGTTTTCCATAAAAGTGTGGCGGGCAAGATCCATGGCGCTCTGCCACTCTTCCTCGTCCGCCGCCTCTCTTATGACCAAAGAAAGAGAACCCACAAAAACCTCCTACAGGCCCGCTTTTTTGAGGTTTTCGGCCGCGCGTTTCTCGTGGGCCTCAAATTCCTCCTTCTGTCTGGCTTCGATCTCAGCGGCCTTTTCCAAGACCTTTGCGCGGTCGAGCCTTGCAAACAGGATCTCGGGACTGTCAGTGACCTTATTTCCGTCGGGATATGCGCCCCATACACTGAGCTCATCAAATGACCTGAGAGGCGCATTCAGCATGGAGGCTATCTTGTCGGCAGTCTCCGGCATGAAGGGCGAGAGCAGTGAAGCGCCGGTCATTATCCCTTCCGTAAGGTTGTACAGAACGGTCTTAAGCCTGTCCTTATTATCCTCGCTCTTGGCCAGTACCCAGGGCTCTGTCTCGTCGATGTACTTGTTGAGACGCTTGAAGATGTCAAATATGAGCGTCAGTGAGTCCGCCGCGTGGAGGGTTTCCATGCATTCCTCCACCTTGTCGTAGGTGCCGGTCACCAGCGCCTTTACTTCATCGTCGGGATCCGCGCTGACGCCGGGATCCGACACGACCCCGCCAAAGTATTTATTGCTCATGGCTATGGTACGGTTGACCAGATTCCCCAGGGTGTTTGCGAGATCTGAATTGATGCGCTCGATCAGAAGGTCCCAGGTGATGACGCCGTCATTTTCATACGGCATTTCATGGACCACAAAGTATCTTACCGCGTCTACGCCGAACACCGATACAAGGTCGTCCGCGTACAGCACATTGCCCTTTGATTTGCTCATCTTTTCGCCACCCTGTAAAAGCCAGGGATGGCCGAAGACCTGCTTCGGAAGGGGCTCGCCGAGAGCCATCAGGAAGATGGGCCAGTAGATGGTGTGAAACCTGATTATGTCCTTTCCGATCAGATGCAGATCGGCGGGCCAGAACTTCTTATAGAGGTCGGAGGATTCCCCTCCACAGTTGTAGCCGATACCGGTGATGTAGTTGCTGAGAGCGTCCAGCCAGACATAAACCACGTGCTTCTCGTCGAAATCCACCGGGATCCCCCACTTGAAGGATGAGCGGGAGACGCAGAGATCCTGAAGCCCCGGCAGCAGGAAGTTGTTCATCATCTCATTCTTCCTGGATACGGGCTGGATGAATTCAGGGTGCTCATTTATGTGGTCGATGAGTTTCTGGGCGTAGCTGCTCATCTTGAAGAAGTAGGCTTCCTCGTCCTCTTCATGGACGTCTCCGCCGCAGACCGGGCATTTCCCGTCCTCCGTCAGCTGGGACTTTGTATAGAATGCTTCGCACTCCGTGCAGTATAGCCCTTTGTAGGCGCCTTTGTAGATGTCGCCCTGATCGTAGAGCTTTCTGAAGATCTTCTGGATCTGTACGGTGTGGTCGTCGTCCGTTGTCCTTATGAAACGGTCGTAACTGGTGTTCATCAGATCCCAGATCCTTTTGATCTCGGAGGAAACGCTGTCCACGAACTCTCTGGGCGTCTGTCCCTCCTCGAGAGCTCTCTTCTCGATCTTCTGGCCGTGCTCGTCGGAACCGGTCTGGAAATGCACGTCAAAACCGTCCGCCCTCTTGTAGCGCGCAATGGCGTCCGCCAGCACTATCTCATAGGTGTTCCCGATGTGCGGCTTGCCGCTTGTGTAGGCTATGGCCGTTGTGATGTAATAAGGTCCTTTTTTTGCCATTTTTATGTTCCTTTCGTCGTATTTCCTGTTCGTATCAGATCACATGCATCCTCATGTTTTCCGTGTTTCCCTTGATCTTCCGATCCTGTTCCCGGTCAGCCTTCTCCCTTTACTACCGCATCTATGGCGCTTATCACGCTGCCTCTGAAGCCGGTCTTTTCCAAAGCCGACAGCCCGCGTATCGTGGTCCCTCCGGGACTGCACACCGCATCCTTCAGGACAGCGGGCAGCATCCCTTCGTCCAGACACAAAGCCCCGGTTCCTTTGAGCATGGCCGCGGCCAAAGTATAAGCGTCGTCCCGCTTCAAGCCGTACTTAAGACCTGCATCTGCCAGGGCCTCGATAAACATGGCGGCATAGGCGGGGCCGCAGCCTGCGATGGCGCATCCTGCATCCATGAGCTCCGCGGGCAGGACCACGGTTCTTGAAAAACTGTTGAGGACCCGCAGCAGCACCTCGTACTCATGCTCCGTAAAGGAGCCCTTTTCCTCTATGAGGATGATGCCGCATCTGGCTTTCACGGCCATGTTCGGGTTGATGCACTGTATGCGGGTGTCGTCTCCGAGTATCTTCCGGTAATCATCGAAGAACCAGCCTGCCGCGATCGATATCAGATGCTTTCCCTTAAGCGCTTTCTTCATCTCATCGTTCAGGACCCCGGGTATCTGGGCGGGCTTGCAGGAGATCATGACATTGTCACATTCTTTCACCATCTCTATGGGGTCGCTGCAGGGGATGAAGCCGATCCGTTTGGCCCTCTCCTTCAGTTTGTCCTGGTGCGGGGCGTAGCCGTAAGTGTCCCCTTTCAATACGGCTCCCGTTTTGATGGCGGCTTCCGCCAGGGCGGAACCCATATTTCCCATTCCGATAAATCCAGTCTTCATACTCTCACCTCACTATTGTCTGAAAAAGATCCAAAGGGTTGCCGCTGTCTGAAATGCCGGTCTTGATATCCTCAGCAGGTCAGAACCTCACATCCGTCTTCCGTCACCAGCACTGTGGACTCCCACTGGGCCGAAGGCCGTCCGTCCTCGGTATACACTGTCCAGTTGTTGTCCTGATCCACGTAGATCTCGTGCTTTCCGGCATTTATCATGGGCTCCACCGTAAATGTGAAGCCGGGGACCAGGAGAAGCTCCGTGCCGGGCCTTGATACATAGGACACGAAGGGCTCTTCATGAAACTCGATCCCTACTCCGTGGCCGCCGATCTCTCTGACGATGGTGCATCCGTATTGCTTTGCAACTTTCTGTATCTCATAAGCCACATCCCCCAGGGTGATCCAGGGCCTTACTGCCGCAACCCCCGCATCTCTGCAGGCTTTTGCGGCTTCCACCACATTTGCCCTGTCGGGATCGGTCTTTCCGCCGATGATGTACATTCTGGAGGAATCCGAGTAATATCCTTTGTACAGGGTGGATACATCCACATTTATGATGTCGCCGTCCCTGAGTATGTCCTTTTCCGAAGGAATGCCGTGGCATACCTGTGAGTTCACCGAGGTGCAGACGCTCTTTGGAAATCCCTCATAATTCAGGGGCGCGGCGATCCCGCCCATCTCCGCCGTGAGCCTGACAACGATGTCATCTATTTCCTGAGTGGACATTCCGGCATGAATGCTCTCTCCGACCGCGTCCAGGATGGCCATGTTCAGTACCGAGCTGTCCCTCATCCCCTGGATCTGCTCGGGGGTCTTGAGCTGTGAGTGCCGCGGGACCATGTGCCCCTTGAGCCTGAAGCTCTCAACCTTGTCGTCCTGAGCGGAGTGGCAGCTCTTGTACTTTTTGCCGCTGCCGCACCAGCAGGGATCGTTTCTGCCCGGCCGCGGCTCGGCTTTCGCCATGACCGCGCCCTCATTACCTCTTAATGGTGTCAAATCACAAGATCCTTTCTTTAATAATGTTAAGCAATTACAGAACATGATATCAGTGAAACCGCAATTTAGCAAGAAGTAAGTCACTGCGGGGCTTTTCGCTGTTGCATATCGGGCGAGGCGATGCCGGGATGCAGCCGGGTCGGATTTTCGCACAAGACGGCTGAAAAAGAGGGTTTAGTGCGAAAATTATCCTCTCGGGGAGGTGTGCGGAGTAGATTTTCGCATAAAACGGCCCAAAAAGGCGTTTCAGTGCGAAAAATCCCGATGCCCGGCAAAATTTTCGCACAAAACGGCAGAAAAAGAGGGTTTAGTGCGAAAATCGCCCACGTCTCCCGCAAAGGGCGGGTATGATGCCGGGATACAGATCCGGATTCACAAGAAGCCGCGGATTTGCAGAGAGACGTGTCATAAGCTATAATATCCGCCATGGACAGGATTTTCGGCATAGACAGCCCTTTTATGAGAACTCTCGGCGTGATCGCGGATCTGATGCTTCTGAACGTGCTGACGATCCTCTTTTCTCTGCCTGTGATCACCGCCGGCGCGGCTTTCACTGCGCTTCACTATTGCTGCCTGAAGATAAATCGGGGTGAGGAGACCTACATTACCCGGATGTTCCTGCGTTCCTTCAAGCAGAACTTTCTGCAGTCGGTCCCTCTGTGCCTGATGTTCCTGCTGATGGCGGCAGGCTATATCCTCGACCTTCGTTATGCAAATAAGGGCGTTATCCCCGGTTGGTTCTTTTACGCCGGTACGGTGGCGATCCTCCTGTTCGTCTATGTTTTCGTGTGGGTATTCCCGCTGCTTTCGAGATTTGACAATACGACCGGGGCCACGATCAAAAATGCACTCATAGTATCGATCACAAAGTTCCCCAGAACTCTCGCGATGCTGGCGGTGACGGCGGTATTTGCTTTCCTTTGCAATCCGGTCACTGTCGGCCCCGTGGTGTTTATCAGGGCTTTGCCGGTCATTTTCCTGTTTTCATTTTCGGCGCCGGCCTACATATGCGCCAAGATCTACGACCC
>JAEELB010000178.1 GCA_016288705.1 Lachnospiraceae bacterium
CTCAAAGTTTGCGGAAAAGTACTCAGGGACCTTCAGATATGCTTTTGCATTGAATCTGCTGATCCTTGTTGTGGTTCATATCCTCTTTCGCCCGCTGAACGTCACCGACGACAATCTTTTTATAGAAATGAGCTGCAACGGAGCATACGGCGCGGCAGACCCGAGACTCGTGTACGTCAATGTCCTCATAGGTCTGCTGCTTAAGTTTCTCTACTTCCTTACTGCCGCCCTGCCCTGGTATGACATCCTTTCAGCTCTTTTGGTCTTCCTGTCCCTTTCCGCCCTCGCTTATGTTTTATCGGGGATCTTCGGAAACAGGCTGGGTACCCTCCTGTTTATGATCATAGCCGTATTTATCGCGCCCCAGGCCTATATAAGGGTCAATTTCACAAAGACCGGAGGTCTGGCCTCCGCCGCGGGGCTTGCTCTCCTGCTCTTCTCATCGATTTCCGCGCACAATGCCGCAGATCCCTTTTTCCCGGGAAAGGGCTCCGCCTCGGGAGACTCCGCCCCGGATCCTGCCGCAAGAGACGGCGGGACCGGCGCAGACCGCAAAACCAAAGGTTCAAAAAATGTCAGGGCAGAGACCGGCTTCGGGATCATCCTGTCGTGCCTTGGCTTCTGCTACAGGCCCGCAGAGTTTCTGGCGGTTTCCGCCCTTATTTTCTCGGCCTTCATCCTGTTCATTATAAAGGGCTCCCGGAAGAGGCTCCTTTTGTCCGCCGCTTCTCTCCTGGTCCTCCTTGCCGCCCTTTCCGCGACGGAATACGCGGCTTACAACCTCGATCCCGGCTGGAAAAAGTACAGCGACCTGATACTGCCGAGAGCCGAACTCTTCGATTACGGCTTTCCTCCCTATGACGAAAATAAGGACAGGCTGGAAGCCCTGGGGATAAAGGAATCCGCGTGGAAGCTCTTACAGAGCTACAACTTCGCGGATCCGGAGGTTTTCACTCTTGAGGTGTTTGAGGAGATAGGCAGGATGAAGGGTGAAAAGAGAAAGCTTTCGGGAACGGTGATAAAGGAATTCCTCAGGGAAGTCCCCTTCGGGCTTTTCTCCGAGCCCGAATTCTACATGGCCCTGATATTTCTGATCTTTTTCCTGATATATGCGGGGAAGCGGCCCCTGTCCTATGTTGCGGCCGCGGGATGCCTGCTTTTGTTTTCGGGTCTGTACCTGTATCTGTTCCTGGGAGGAAAATACCTTGTGGAGCGGGTGGATATGGGACTGTTTCTGGCCATGTCCCTCACATTTCTGTTTTCCGCTTCCGCTGGAAGGAAAGGAGAAGCTCATTTCCAACAGCCGGATATGCGCATGGCCCTCCTGACGGCGGGAGCCGTGATCATCCTCTCCCAGTCCTTTCTCCGTGATTCCTGGAGGATCAGGACCATGGAAAAGGCCGGGATATCCAGGGGGCAGACGGAAAAGCTGCTGGAGATGTCCGGCGACAGGGAACACCTCTATCTGTGCAAGATGCGCTATCCGGATGTGGAGAACGCCTTTGAGCCCTACGACCCCATACCTGCAGGGATCTTTTCAAACGTTTATTTTCTCGGAGGCTGGCAGGTCTTCGAGCCCGTATCCCTGACTCCCCTCAGGAATTACGGAGTCTCGAACCCCTACCGGGATGCGGTGTCCGACAGCCGGATACTGTTTGTGGACGATGATATAGAGCTTACCCTCGACTACATACACGATTATTACGACCCCGATGCGGAGGCCGTTGAGGCAGGTCAGATAGGAAACGAATACCGGGTGTACAGCATAAAGTGAACCGACAGTCCCGGTTATGTTATAATCATTCCGTTCTTCAGGTTTATTTGAACAGGAGGCAATGCTTTGAGTGACAACACCCCAAAGATGACTGTGTCATCGGATGTCAGAGAGGTGTCCTGCCCCGCCTGCACCGCTCCCATGCGGTTCGATCCCGGAACAGGAAAGATGCTCTGTGATTTCTGCGGCACCACTTTAGAGATAAAAAAGAGAAAAAAAGATAATAAGAAAAAAGAAAAGCCGGAGGAGGAAAAATCTGAAGAAGATCTTTCCGGTTTTGACTTTTCAAGCCTCGGCGACCAGGCCGGCATAACAGATGGGGAGAATCTCCCCATCTACTCCTGCACCTCCTGCGGAGCAGAACTCATAGCCCCTGCGGAACAGATATCCATGCTCTGCCCCTACTGCGGCAGCAGCATCATCCTCACCGACAAGATCTCCGGAAATCTGCGGCCCGACGGCATAATCCCTTTCAAGGTATCCCCCTCCGCCCTTCCGGACACAATAAAACGTTTCTACAAGGGCAAGGCACTTTTGTCGGACAGATTTCTGAAGGAACATATAGAAGGCAAGGTCACGGGGGTCTATGTGCCCTTCTGGCTCTTCAGCGGCACTGTCTCCGGGGACTTAAGCTTCATCGGTGAAAAGTCCAGTTCCTACAGAAAGGGAGACTACATCTACACGGATACGGAGCATTACTCAATAAAGAGGGCCGTATCCCTTGATTTCGAGGATATTCCCGTTGACGCCAGCGGAAAGATAGACGACAAACTCATGGATTCACTTGAGCCCTTCGATCTGAATGAAGCGGTGCCCTTTGACATGCGCTACCTCTCAGGCTTCACCGCCGACAGATTCGACGTTTCCAAGGATGAGATCGCCGATAGGGCGAAGAACCGCATGTTCCGGACTGCCGAAGCCAACATCCTCCCCAGGGTCAGCGTCGGCTATTCCGCCATTCACAGATCGGGAGGGAAACTGAACGCCGCCCTCACAGCCAGATACCTGCTTTTCCCGGTGTACCTGATGAACATATTCTTTAACGGGCACAAGTATGAACTGGCGGTGAACGGCCAGACCGGAGAGACCGTAGGAGAACTGCCCATTGACAAAGGGGTAAGCATAAGGTACTTCCTGATCCGCATGCTTCCGGTAACGGCAGCCATATTGCTCATATTTATCCTGAAATACCTGACAGGGAACTGAATCAACGAAAGGTCACTTATTATGAACCGAAAAAGATCTCACATATCAACGATCGCCGCCGCAGTCATGGCCCTGTCCCTCCTGTGGGGTTGCCTCTTCCCCGCCTTCTCTTCGGGCGCGGAAGAACTCTGGAGCGAGGAATTCTACAGGGTGTCGGACTCTACTCACGAGCTTACGGATTACAAGAAAAAGGACCTGGACGCCCTCTGCATTGAAACGCTGAAGGACCAGAAAACGGACCTGGTCCTCCTTGCGGTCCTTGAGGAGGACTACACAGACTCCACCATAGAGAAAGCGTCATTGGAATACTATGAAGACTGCGGGTTCGGCTACGGCGAGGACAGGAGCGGTTTTATTTCCGTGTACGACGCGGACCATGACGAGGAACACATTTACGCCGTGGGCAAGGCAAAGAAAAGGATCCCCGAAGACTATCTCCGATTCATAGAAGAAAACGTTCCCGGGTACAGGAAAGAACACGGGATCTACGGGGTCATGTATTCCGCCTCAAAATTCATAAAAGACTACCTTGCGGAGAATCCGGAAGGCAGCGTGAAAGCTTCTGCCGAAGTGAAGGACAGGGTGTCCGGAAGCGACCCCGAAGTCCTGCCCCTCATACCCGAAGGAGAAGAAAGCGCTCCGGTTCCGGCCACTGCCTCCGTTCCGGATGATCAGACCCAGGGAAGCTCAGACAGCGGTTCATCCGGAACCTATTCCCGCACCGGAAAGGGCGCGGACCTTCCCCTGCCCTCCTGGTATCCCGAGGATCCGAAAACCTTCGAGTTCTTCCACACCGCCGACACCACCCCCAGGGTTGTGGACCGGGCCCAAATCTTCACGGATGAGGAGCAAGCCTCCATGGAAAAGCGGCTGAAAGGCATCAGATCGGAGATCAGTAAAGACCTGGTCATATTCACGGACGAGTCCACCTACGGCTTTGACAGGGCGGTCTACGCCGCAGACTTCTTTGATTTCAATGGCTACGGCTGCGGCGAAGACTATGAAGGCATATGCCTCATGATATGCATGGATCCCGATGACAGGGGCTGGTGGGCAGCATGCTACGGTCCGGAGACAAAGAGGCTTTATACCGAGGAATATGCAAATGAGATCGACGACGTCCTCTATGAGTACATGGCCGCGAGGAAATACGCGGAGGGCGTGGACGACTGGATCACAAACATCTACACTCTGTACACCAAGGGCGCTCCCTTCGCCCCTGCCTGGCTCCCGGAAGATACAGGCAGGGAATTCACCCGTTTCCACAACGACCTGGCGCCCTACGTCACCGACGACGCCAACGTCCTGACCCCCGAAAACCTGGAACAGCTTGAACAGGAAGCCATGGAAGTCGCAGAAAAGCACCAAA
>JAEELB010000179.1 GCA_016288705.1 Lachnospiraceae bacterium
GGGGAGGAACTCAATATCGCCCCCATAAGGGGAACCATTGACGTGAAACTGAAGGATCTGGTGGGCTACGAGAGACAGAAAAAGAGGCTCATCGACAATACCGAGGCCTTCGTGTCCGGCAGAGGGGCGAATAACTGCCTGCTCTACGGCGAGGCGGGAACGGGAAAGTCCACCTGCATCAAAGCGCTTGCTAACGAGTATTACGGGAAGAAGCTCAGGGTGATCGAGATCTACAGGCATCAGTTCAGGCTCCTCACCGAATGCATAGACCGGATCAGGCAGAGAGGTTATTATTTCCTGATATTCATGGACGACCTGTCCTTTGAGGAAAATGAGACCGAATACAAGTATCTGAAGGCGGTCATCGAAGGAGGTCTGGAGAAGAGGCCCGGGAACGTCCTTATTTACGCTACCAGCAACAGGCGTCATCTGGTGCGTGAGAAATACATGGACAGGAATGAAGGCACGGACCTGCATGCCGAGGATACGGTGGAAGAGATGCTGTCCCTTTCCGGGCGTTTCGGGGAGACCATCCTGTTTGAGAGCCCGGACAAGGACGATTACCATGAGATCGTGCTGGAACTGGCCCGGAGGAACGGCCTGAAAATGGATGAAGAAGAGCTCCTCCTCGGAGCTGACGCCTTTGAGATCAGGCACGGCGGGAGATCCGGCAGGGCCGCCGAGCAGTACATCGACCATCTGAGAGGCAGGGAAACGAAGGAGTGACGGGAGGTAACCTTATGAAGACATTTGCCGCCATAGACGTGGGTTCCTATGAACTTATGCTGAAGATCTTCGAGATCTCGGAGAAAAAGGGCATACGGGAGATCGACATGCTCAAGCATTCGCTGGACCTGGGCACCGGCACTTACGCCACCGGACGCATCAGTTCCGAAAAGGTGGATGAACTCTGCAGGATATTGTCCCGGTTCTCCGATGTGATGAGGGCTTACAGGACGGACTCCTACAAGGCCTACGGCACGAGCGCCATAAGGGAGACCCTGGACAGCGAGGTGGTCATTGACCTGATCGAAAAGCGCACCGGGATCAAGATCGACATACTCAGCAACTCCGAGCAGCGCTTCCTGGATTATAAATCCGTGGCTGCCAGGCAGGAGGATTTCCTGGAGATCATAGAAAAGCCCGCCGCCATAGTGGACGTGGGAGGCGGGAGCATCCAGATATCCCTGTTCAATAAGGACAAGCTGGTGTCCACACAGAATATGCGGCTGGGAGTCCTTAGGATAAGGGAGAGCATCTCCAAGATGGATCTGAAGAGCGGCCGCCTTTCGGAAGCGGTGAGGGAATTTGCCTCGGTCCAGCTGGAGGCCTTCAGGAAGATGTACGTAAAGGACCTCAGGGTGGAGACCGCAATAATCGTGGACGATTACCTGTCGGCGCTGGTGGACCGGAAGGCCCAGATGCCTGTGTCCGACCGGAAGTCACAGCATGGCGGGAATGACAGATATGTCAGCAAGGAAGAACTCGAAGAGATAATAAAGACCGTGTCCGGCATGTCTCCGGTGGAGGCTGCGAGATTATACGGCATAGCCGAGGAAAGCCTGAACATAACCTTTATCTCCGGGGTCATCATCAAGCAGATCTGCGAGATACTGCACTCCGGAAAGCTGTGGGTCCCGGGAGTGACCCTTTGCGACGGGATGGCCTATGAATTTGCGGAGAAGAACAGGATCCTCCGCATAAGGCATGATTTTACCGAGGATATACTGGCCTGCGCCAGGGCCGTGAGCCGCAGGTTCATGGGATCCGAAGCCATGGAGGACGCCATTGACAGGACCTGCGTGGAGGTCTTCAACGCCCTGAAAAAGGTGCATAAGCTCGGGAGCCGGGAGCGGACCCTTCTGAGGATGGCGGCGATACTAAGCGACTGCGGGAACTACATAAGCATGCAGAACCGCTCGGAGTGTTCCTATTACATCATCATGGCCACGGAGATGATCGGCCTGTCCCATTCGGAGCGGGTGATCATAGCAAATACGGTCAAATACAATCATATGGATATGGACAGGGGGATGGAGCATTATCCCGATCATATGGACGTCTCCGATTATCTGCTGATGCTGAAGCTTACAGCCATGCTGAGAGTCTCCGATACCATCTGCAGGACGCCGGAAAAGGCGCTGGGGGTGAGCTTTAAGCACAAGGGCGAAGAACTCCAGATCCTTTACGGGGACGACATGAACATGACCGTTGAAAAGGGGATAATGAAGAACAAGACGAAGCTCCTGAAAGAAGTGCTGGGTGTGACAGCGGTTGTAAGAAGGGCAAAATGACGGGGCTTACGGAGGGGACAAAGGGATGAAAGAAAAATCAGGGAAAAAGACCGAAAAGAATAATTTCAGCGCGCACGAGTACTTCTGGAACAGGGAGCTTTCCTGGCTCGAGTTCAACAAGCGCGTGCTGTCCGAGGCCAGAAATGAGCAGAATCCTCTGTTCGAGCGGCTTAAATTCCTGGCCATCACTTCCTCCAATCTGGACGAGTTTTTCATGGTGAGGATAGCCTCCCTGAAGGACATGGTGGATGAGGACTACGAGAAGCCGGATATCGCGGGAATGACGCCCAAGGCCCAGCTTGAGGCCCTGGATCCCGCCACCCATGAATTTGTGAAAAAGCAGTATCAGGTCTATCGCGATTCCCTCATTCCTGCCCTCTTCGGCGAGGGGCTGTCCGTGGTCACATCATTTGAGGATGTGACAGAGAAGGAAGAGGAATATCTGGACAGGTTCTTTGAGGAAAATGTATATCCGGTGCTGACTCCCATGGCGGTGGATTCCTCGAGGCCGTTCCCACTTATCAGGAACAAGACCCTGAACATCGGCGCCATCGTGAGGAAGAAGAGCGAAGAGGAAGAGACGGAATTTGCCACCGTCCAGGTCCCCGGAGTGCTGCCGCGGATAGTGGTATTTCCTTCAAAAGAAAGGGCTTCCAGGGTCATGCTCCTGGAGGATCTCATTTCCCATTACATGGACAGGCTGTTTTTGAATTACGACATAGTGTCGAGCTCCTGCTTCAGGATCACCAGGGATGCTGATTTTTCCATAGATGAGGCTGAGGACCTGCTCCATGAGATCGAAAAGCAGATCAAGCAGAGACAGCGCGGACAGGCCATAAGGCTTGAGGTGGAGAATGACATGGACGGGGATCTGCTGTCCGCGATAAGGAGCGCCATAGGGATAGAGGACAGCGGCGTTTTCAGAGCTGACGGACCCCTGGATCTCACTTTCCTTATGGAGATGTATTCACTGAAGGGCTTTGAGAATCTGAAGGAGCATTCATATGTTTCGCCCCAGAGCGTTCCCGAGATCCCGGAGAGCGCGGACATCTTTGAATGCATCAGGGAAAATGACATCCTGATGCACCATCCCTACGAGACATTCGATCCGGTGGTGAATTTCGTCAGGCGCTCCGCCGTGGATGAAGATGTGCTCGCCATCAAGCAGACCCTCTACCGGGTCAGCGGCAATTCGCCCATAATCGCGGCTCTCGCCCAGGCGGCCGAAAACGGAAAACAGGTCACTGTCCTGGTGGAACTAAAGGCCAGGTTTGATGAGCAGAACAACATCGAATGGGCAAAGATGCTTGAAAAGGCGGGATGTCACGTGATCTACGGCCTGGTGGGGCTGAAGACCCACTCCAAGATCACTCTGGTGGTGAGACGGGAGGAGGACGGCATCCGCAGGTATGTGCATCTGGCCACGGGAAATTATAACGACAAGACCGCAAGACTCTACACGGATATGGGTTTATTTACCTGCAAGGAAGAGTACGGGGAGGACGCCACCGCCGTCTTCAACATGCTGTCAGGCTACTCCGAACCCAGGGCCTGGAAGAAACTGTCGGTCGCGCCCCTTTGGCTTAAGGACAGGTTCCTGTTCCTGATAAACCGGGAAAGGGAAAATGCGCTGAAGGGCAGGAGCTCCAGGATCATCGCAAAGATGAATTCGGTATGCGATCCGGATGTGATAAAGGCACTCTATGCCGCCAGCGCTGCGGGGGTTCGCATAGACCTGATAGTGAGGGGCATATGCTGCATCAAGACCGGCATCCCCGGAGTCAGCGAAAACATTAGCGTCCGTTCCATAGTGGGAAATTTCCTCGAGCATTCAAGGATATTCTATTTCGAGAACGACGGTATGGATGAATATTATCTTGCCAGCTCGGACTGGATGCCGAGGAATCTGGAGAGACGAGTGGAGATAATGTTCCCCGTGGAGGATCCGGAGCTCAGGTCCCGCATAATGGAGGTCCTGGAACTGGAGCTTCAGGACAATACCAAGGCCCACATACTGACCAGAACCGGGAAATACGTGAAAGCAGCCAGGCGCAAAGGACAGGGCGATGTGAACTCCCAGCTTGAGTTCGGGCTTTTGGCGAAAAGGAACGCAAACCCTTCCGAGTCCGGGACCGCGGGCAGGGTGTTCATCCCCGAGACAGGAGAGTGAAGCTCCCGAAGCCGGTGGCGTAATGCGCAGGCGGGCTCAAACCCGGGACAGGGGAGTGAAGCCCCGCAGCCGGTGGCGTGACGGGTGCCTGGCCCATTCCGGGCGCGGGTTGTCCGGATCTGAGACGTACATGATGAAAAGGAGACTGAAATATGATCTACACAAGAGGGATACCGTTATACTGGGACAATACTTATATACTTGTGATAATAGGGGCTGTGATAAGCGCCATCGCATCCTGGAATGTGAGCAGCACATTTAAGAAATACAGCAGGGTCCCGAATATGAAGGGGATGACCGCTCAGGACTGCGCCATGGCAATCCTGCAGAGCGCCGGCATCTTCGATGTGCGTATAGAAAGGATCCGGGGGAATCTGACGGATCATTACTCTCCCAATGAAAAAGTCCTGAGACTGTCCGACAGCGTGTACGGCTCCACATCCGTCGCGGCCCTTGGGGTTGCGGCCCACGAGTGCGGTCACGCCATACAGCATCAACAGGATTATGCCCCGCTGAAGCTTAGATCAGTATCGGTGCCGGTTGCGAACATAGGGTCAAAGCTTTCCTGGCCCCTGATACTGATAGGGCTGCTTTTGGGGTACATGGGGCTTGCCCGGGCGGGGGTCCTGCTCTTCACCTTTGTGGTCTTCTTCCAGCTCATTACCCTTCCGGTGGAGTTCGACGCTTCCGGGAGAGCACTCAAGATACTGGGAGGTCAGGGCATACTGACAGGCAGCGAACTGGACGGTGCCTCCAAAGTGCTGAAGGCCGCGGCCCTGACCTATGTGGCGGCGCTTCTGTCCTCCGTCCTTCAGATGCTCAGGCTGATCCTGCTGACCAGGGGAAACGACAGGCGGAGATGAAAAAGATCACTGCAGTCAGCCTCCTTCACTATATCCGGCTGTTCTACAGGTCCGTGATGCTCCTGGTCCTCCTCATATATTACGTCGTGGGGATCCGGATCAGGGGAAACGGGACCAGCCTCACCCGGCTGATCGAAATGCCGGCGGTCATCTGGATCGTGTGGGCGGTCTACTTTGCGGAGATGCTTTTCAGATTTTTCCCTTCGAGATATGAGAGCCCCGGCAGTCAGAAACAGTTTGCGTCAAAGTACATAAAATCCGGCAGGACGGACATAGTCATTCCGGACAATAATGCCGCCGTTCTCGTGCTTCTCATATGGATACTGTTCAATATGATCTTCGGCGCCCTCCACATGGCGGGGATCATAGATGACAGCATCATGATCATCCTCTGCGCCGTGTATTCCGTGTGCGACATGATCTGCATCCTGTTCTTCTGCCCGTTCCAGTCCTGGTTCCTCAGGAATAAATGCTGCACCACCTGCCGCATCTACAACTGGGATTATGCCATGATGTTTACGCCTCTTTTCTTTGTGCGCCACACTTATCTGAAAGGCCTCCTCGTGATGGGGCTTCTCCTGATGATACGCTGGGAGGTCACCTTCTACAGGCATTCCGAGCGCTTTTCGGAAAACACGAATGAAGCCCTCCGTTGTCAGAACTGCACGGAAAAGCTCTGCATCCACAAGGAGCAGCTCCACCGGCTCTGGAAGCAGATCGACGCCTATAAGCTGAAAAGGACCGAAGAACTTGAGAAATAATATCTCCCTTATTTCCCGGTTCGTGTAAATTTCGTGATTCTTGCCGATCTTTTTCGGGGATTACCCTGCGCCCCGCCTGTTATCATTCCTTCATGGACGGTGAAGTCCTGAACTATCATTCATTCAGCCGGAGACGGATCATGGAACGGATCATCGTGAGAAAGTCTGTCCGGGAGCTGAAAAACAAAGGAGGGATGAGAAATGAGAAAAAAAGTATTGGCAGCAGTAGGATTGGCTTCGGCCCTGTCGGTGGCGACTCTGACTTCGACCGCGTTCGCGCAGACTTCCGTCAGCGGAACGAAGGCCGTAAGTCAGACTCAGGAAGCGGCGTCAGGTCAGTCCGGGGAGACGGCAGGAGATACCGGGAATGCGAAGAAGACGCGTCCCGAAAAGCCGAAGACATCCGCTGACGGAAGCGCTTCCACTCAGGAAGGAAAGAAGGGATGCCCCGGAAAAGGCAGGATGGAAGAGGTGGCCGAGCCCGAAAACGCCATAGGGAAGGACAAGGCAAAATCCAAAGCCCTGACTGATGCAGGCGTGACCGAAGAGCAGGCGGGCAGAGTCATGGTAAAGGTCTCAAAGACCGATGACAGCACCGTGGTCTACGATGTGAGGTTCTTCTACAACGAGAAATGCTACTCATACCGGATCAATGCGCTGACCGGGGCTGTGATCGAAAAGAGCGATGAAGCCATGACCGAAGACATGATGAAGGGCAGAAAGGGTCCCGGACAAAAGAAGAACGGCACAAAGGCCGGCAAAGCCGAGAGCAGCGCTGAGACCGAAACGGAATGATCCCTGCCGCGCGCATTCATTTGCAGGAGATGGTATAATCTTCAGGTGGCAGGGGCCGGAGGCCGGAGTCCTTTCTGAATGACGGAGGCCCGTGATACGGATCCTGCCCTGAAGTCACCTGAGGATGTTTCGGAAAAGGAGCCATCTCCGTGCAGAAGATACGCTGCGTGGTCGAAAGGATCACATATCAGAATCCGGAGAACGGATATTCAGTCCTTAAATGCCGTGTGAAAGGCTACAGCGAGCTGGTGCCTGTCATCGGCAACCTGCTGGACGCCACTGCGGGCTCAGTCCTGCTCTGTGAGGGGGACTGGAAGGTCGACTCAAAGTACGGCAGACAGTTCGTGGCCGAAAACTGGGAGGAGACC
>JAEELB010000180.1 GCA_016288705.1 Lachnospiraceae bacterium
AAAGGATCGGGAGGAAACCCATGAAGATCAGATGCGCATTGGTGTTCGGAGGCAGGTCCGTGGAGCATGAGATATCGGTGATCTCGGCGCTTCAGGCTGCCCAGTCCATAAACAGAGACAGATACGAAGTGATCCCGGTATACATGACCAAGGATAATGTGTTTCTCATGGGGCCGGAAGTCGGGAACATTGAAGCCTACAAGAACATAAAGGCGCTGATCGCTTCATCCGAACCCGTTTATTTCGTCCGCGGGGAAGAGGGACGGGTTTACCTGAAGAAAGTGAAGCACGGCGTGTTTCAGAGCGATCTGGTGTCCGAGATCGATCTGGTGCTGCCTGTGGTGCACGGCACGAATCTGGAGGATGGCAGCCTTCAGGGCTATTTCCACACGTTGGGCGTTCCCTTTGCCGGGTGTGAAGTTCTGTCAAGCGCCGTGGGAATGGACAAAGCGGTCATGAAGAGCGTGCTGAAAGCTGCAGGGATCCCGGTGCTTCCGTGTCTCGAGTTCACGGCGCTTGATTACGACGACCCGGACAGGGTGGTGGAAAAGATCGCGTCAGAGATAGGTTATCCCGTGATAATAAAACCCGTGAACCTGGGGTCCAGCGTGGGAATCAAGAAGGGACATGATGAGGAGTCTCTCAGGGATGCTCTGGATCTGGCTTTTACTTTTTCAAGACGCGTTCTTGCGGAGCGCTCGATTGAAGACCTGAAGGAGATCAATTGTTCCGTCCTTGGCGACGTGGATGAGGCGGAGGCTTCCGAGTGCGAGGAGCCCCTCGGCAGCGGCGAGATATTGAGCTATGCCGACAAATACATGTCCGGCGGAAAGAACGGTAAGTCCGCGCCCCTCAAGGCGGGCGGCGGAAAGTCCATGCCTGCAAAGCTGGGCAGCGGAAAGTCGGGCATGGCTTCTCTCCAGAGAAAGATCCCGGCGGATATCGATCCGGAACTCCGCGAGAAAGTACGCACCCTTGCGGTCGACACCTTTAAGGCTCTCCAGTGCTGCGGCGTGGCCAGAATAGATTTCATGCTTGATCAGTCTGACGGATCTCTCTACGTAAATGAGATCAACACTATCCCGGGCTCACTGTCCTTCTATCTCTGGGAGCCCGTGGGTCTGCCTTACGGGAAACTCCTGGACAGGATCATCGATCTGGCCTTTAAGAGAGCCAGGCTTGACGAGAAGATGACGTATTCCTTTGACACCAATGTCCTCGAGACCGCCCATCTGCCCTCTGCAGGTAAATAAAGGCGCCCTATTTCATCAGCGACCGGTTCTCCCTGTACACAGCCATCATGCTCTGCCTCAGGGTCTCGCCGATCCTCTTTTCATAAGCAACGGGTTTCCCGAAATCGATGATCACATCATGGGGGATGATCCTTGGGAAATGGGCCTCAAAGAGCTCCCTGGTGCCATTGATCGTGACAGGGATGATGGGACATCCCGTTCTTTGGGCTATCTTGAAGGAAGCCTCATGAAATTCTCCGAATTCCCCGTCTGTTTTTGCCCGGGTCCCCTCAGGGAAAATAAAGACATCCAGCCCCTTATTGATATGGTCTATGCATTCCAGAATGGATTTCATGCCTTTCTTGATGTTCTTTCTGTCGATGGGAACGGAAGAGGACAGCACAAGCCAACCCCCGAGAAGCGGTACGAGAGCCATCTGTTTTTTTGAGAGATAGCCCGTGGTGCGGGGCAGGATGGAATAGGTGGATATTATGTCGAAATAGCTCCTGTGATTTCCGCAGAAGAGCACTGCCTTATCTTCGGGAATATTCTCGAGTCCCCGCACTGTGAGGCGGGCGCCTGACAGTTTCATCAGGATCCCCAGGATCCACGCGGTCATCCTGAAGGCGGGGCCGTACACATTCATCCCCAGAAGGGAAAGGATCCACATTACAAGCAGGACCGGGGACGTCACTACAAGATAAATAAAAGCAAGGCCTATCACCAAAATGAATCTGATCATATCAAACCTCCCAATTTTTCCGGGGAACATTTCGTATCATTATACATGAAAATGGTCGGCCCGCAAGAAAGCGCAGCAAATCGGGAGATGCTGCGGTCAGTATCTTAGGATACGCGCAAGGAAGGATCGGGATGGCGGAGAGAGCGGGGCCGCATGCGTAGAGACGAAAATAAACCTACGGCCGCCAGGACCGGAATAGCATATATAGACAGGCTCACGTGCCGGGGATATTTGAGGGGCGGGCCTGCCTTTTCAAGATTTAGCCCGATCAAAATATTTTTACACAATATCTTGTCAGATTTCGCTTGTTATGTTAACATAATTCAAACTGTGTCGATATATATCAAAGATATGTGTTTTACTATATGTTGTAGGAATGAATTCGGACGCCGCACGGAAGCGGCAGGAGACAGCGGAAGGAACCGGCGACCGGAGATGAAGGCGCCGCACGGAAGCGGCAGGAAAACAGCGGAAGGAACTGAAAACCCGGGCAGGAGGCAGCAGACGTCCGGACAGACAGGCGCCGGGATGCGGACTCCACAGGGAGGACTGAAGCCCCGGCTCGGGGGGATCGGGAAGATCCGCAGAAAACAGGGAGAGGAAGAAGGTATGAAAAAAAGCAGGATCCTGGCATATTTGCTTACAGCGTGCATGACGGTATCGATGCCGATACAGGCTTTCGCCTTTGAAGGACAGCCTCTGACAACGGGCGTTGAAGCCGTTTATGGCGACACAGGGGAGACAGCAGCCATGGAAACGGGCAGCGCTCTCGCGGAGGAACCCGGAACCGGGTCATTTGCCGGCGGGCAGGAGGCTGAAGCCCTTTCTGCCACGGGAGATTCACAGGGAGCTGCGGTCGGGACCGCTTCGGATGACGCCGGAGTCGTTTCCGCAGAGCTGCAGGATTCAGGAGACCCGGAAATCACAGACGGCTTTGAAGCGACCGTGGATTCCGAAACCGTGATAGCCGCCGGAACTGCAGGCGATCAGGAAGCCGCATCCGACAGCGAAGCCGCCGGACCGCAGGGATCCGGGGATGATATCGATGCCGACAGGGAAGGACCGGTGATACTCCCGGATGAGGAGGCGGCACTTGAGCCTGTGGAGGCAAGCCCCGCTACTCTGTCCGGAAACGTGTACAGGGCTTCCGTATCGGACGACGGCACCGTCGAGAAGCAGAAGGTTCCCGAAGGAGCGGATACTCTGATCATACCGAAAACCGCAAAGCGCGTGGCCGACCAGGCTTTCAAAAATCAGGACATAGAGAATGTCATATTTGAGGAGCCTTCTTCAGTCACTGCCATAGGTTCCCAGGCGTTCTACAACAATGTCTACCTCGAAGGCATCACCATTCCGTCCACCACAAAGTATATAGGCAAGGAAGCGTTCAGGAACAATAAGTTCCTCAACACCGTTTCCGTCAACTCCGCAAGACTTGCGCTGGACAAGGCGGCAGTCAATATTTTCGCAGACTGCCGGATAAAGACGGTGGTCTGGAAGGACGGTATCGACACCGTGCCCGATTACCTGTTCTGCGGCGCAAAGTTCGTCGACGGTTACGTGGTTTCCTTCAGGGATTATGACGATATAGAGAACATCGGAAATCATGCGTATTACAATTCAAACGTGAGCCTCGTGGATCTGGAGGGCATAGTTGAGATCGATCCCTTCGCATTCGGAAAAGAGGAAAATAATGAGTTCGAGTCCATCAAGACCCTGACCCTTCCCAAGTCCCTCATGTATCTGGGAGAGGGAGCTTTCGAATGGAATTCGGATCTCACCACCATAAATATCGAATCCACAAAGATTCAGGCAAATGCTGACGGCGGAGCCTTCTACCAATGCCGCATAAATACAATCAACTGGCCTCTCGGGATCAAGACCATTCCCGGGGGACTGTTCATGAACGCCCATTTTGACAGGGACGAGGATATCAACGGCAGACCCACCAGTTATGTGACCATCAGGATACCCAGCACCGTCACCGAGATCGGACCTGACGCCTTCTCAATGTACAAGAGTTCGACCTACGACTTTAGGCAGGTGATCTTTGAAAAGGATCCCGATCTTAAAATATCCCTGCTGCATACCATAGGCGATTACGCTTTCTGCGGAAGGAGCTACACCACTTCCGTCAATTTCGAGGATGCTCCCGCCATCAAGAGGATAGGCATTAAGGCATTTTACGATGTCCCGCTCAAAGGAGTGCTTGAGCTCGATGGAATAGTATCCATAGGAGATTACGCTTTCTTTAAGAACGGAGAGACCTTTACCTCGGTGGAAATGGGACCTTACCTCAAGACCCTCGGAAAACAGATATTCGGCGAGGACACAAAGAAGATAGAAAACGTCCGCATCTATTCAAAACTTCTGACTGCAAATTACAGCAGTTTTTCGGAAAGCTTCAAGGGGCATTCCGCGAGCAAGCCCGTGTTCTACATGAACAGCGGCAACTCCCTCTATAAGACCTGGAAGGCGGACAGCGAAAAGGAAGGCGAGGACAAGGGCATCGCTTCCAAGATCAAGATGAAATCAGGCGCCGATACCATAGAGCACAAGATCAAATACAATCTTGCAGGCGGAAAGTGGGGCGTCGAGACAGGCATTGACAAGTATTACGAGGGCTTCATCTACACCTTTGAGGAGCCTGTGCTCACCGGAAGCAAATTCACGGGGTGGAAGCTTGAAACCGTAGTAGGCGACTATACCGAAACGGTCATCAAGAATTTTACCGTGATTGTGGCAAGGACTGAGTATAACTGGTTCAAGGATATCGAATTGACCGCGCAGTACGACAGGACTACCCCTTACTACGTCGATGAGATCGTGCTTAAGGGAACCGCGAACCCCGTGCTGTACCCCGAGACCCACGGCAACTCCATCATCCTCTCAAATACGTTGGTGAAGGGCGCCAAGGAAGCGGACAGGATCGTAAAGATGGTGGCGTTCCCCTACGATATCTTCGGGGATCTTATGAACAAGAAGCAGCTGACCCTGACCTGGAAGAGCACGGACGAGGGAGTGGTGAAGCTCAAAAAGGATAATAAGGACTTTACCGCAAACTTCTTACTCACCGGAGAGACCGGCAGCGCGGAGATCTACGTCTCCGCCAAGGGAGAGGGAGTCGACGTCATTTATTCCAATTCGGTGAAGATCACCGTGAGGTCAATGGTCCCCACCCTCAGCTACACCAATATCGAGGTAAATAAGTATGAACTCGGCGTCTTCCTTCCCCTGGTGGAAAATACCAGCGAGGTGGTTAAGGAGGACAGGAACGGCAACTTTACCGAGGTGGTAAATGTAAAGAAGGACAGCAAGGGAAATTACGACATAACTTCAAACACCAATTTCTATCTGGAAAAGAGAGACAACGGAAACTGGTACCTGGTCCTTACATCAAGTTATAAAGAAAAGCTGGATAAAGAGATAACAGTAAAGGATCTTTGGCTCTCGGTGGTCACCAGATACGGCACCACCTACATGGATCCGGTGCTGGTGGGGCCTTTCAACCTCAAGATAACGGTCACCCAGCCCTCCATAACCCTTTCGCAGACCCCCATCTGGAAAGGAAATCCTTTCTATGCGGACAAGGAGAAAGCGAAGATCGTCTACGGGGTGACGGGATCCTGTATCATAAAAGAGGTCCTCGCGTGCTATGCCCCGGATAACGCCAAATATCCCTGCCCCTGGGAGGCAGAGGTGGATCCTACGGGCACTACCCTGACCCTGAAACCTTATCTGATCACGAATTATGCGGGATGGCATGACAAGGACAGCTGGAATGTCTTCATGAATTATATGAAGCAGAAGGTGGTGCTCTTAATAATCGGGTCCAATACTGACGGTGGTGAGTTCATTTATGAAAAGACCATAACGCCCACCGTTCCGAACCCCGTGAAGCCCAAGTACACACTTGATGAGATCACAGTGTTCGACTACAAGGATCCCATAAACTGGCTTGCGCTTTATCCCATGACTGTGCGCGACGAATATGGTAATGAGATAGAAGATCCCGATCTCAGGTTCGAGTATCCCATAGCGCCTGCAACGACCACGTCTAACGGCATACGTGTGACCAGGGACGGATTCCTGGATCTGAGTGGAACGCCCAAGAATTACAAGTCCGGTTCCGTGAAGGTCAGGGTTACCAGCACCAAGTGGACCCAGCCTCTGGATGCGACCCAGAAGATCAGCACCAGCGTAGTGCCTGAGCCGGATTCGCTGCTTCTGTCAGTGAATTCAATGAAATTGAGCTATGATACCATGAACAAGATGGATCACTTTACCGTCGGGGTCAGGTACAAGGGTTCCAAGGCCATTCCGGACAATATCGTCTACGTGACGTCAGATAAGGGGACTCCGGATGACAAGGCGGTCGAAGAGTGTGTATTTCATGATGATAAGGGCAATCTGATCTTCGATTGCAAAGGGCTTGTGGACATCATCGATGAGAACCCCAAGTGGAAGGGGGCTCATACCTTCAAGTTCAAATTTAAGGTGTTCGGCTTCAAAAAGGTCACCACCTTTACCCTTGCGGTATCGAAATCCACCGTGGTATCCATGGGAGTTCAGGGGAATATCAACATACTCAACAGGGAGGCCTCATATGCTCTCCTGACCCCGAAGCTTTCCGGCACCCGTAGTGATATATATGTCACGGGAGTCGACCAGCCCGATCCTCCTTTCAAGGTGGATAAATACGGCATCAGGGAATACAAGGAGGATGTGGACAGTTCCCAGGATTGTTTCATGGCAGTATACAGGGAAAGCGACCATAAGATCCTGATACTGTACGATGAAGCTGCGGACCTTAAGCCCGGAGCGAAGAAGATGAGTATCCGCATGGATCTCAGCGACGGGACGGAAGTCTATGCGAACTTTACCGTGAAACTGGTACAGAGCCAGAGCGGCGTGAAATACGAGAAGGAGTTCAGGCTCAGCAAGGACACCGCAGGCTATGCAGAGACCGCGTTTATCATCGCCGAGAAGAAGGGGACCGTGTTCACCAGGACCTACGAGATCGACAGGGATCTGGACGACGGACTGGGCGGAGTAGAGGTGCTGTCCTTTGCGAAGAATGCGAACTCCAGATTCGGATATGCGGACTACATCGTATATGATGTGAGAAACAACAAGTTCATCCTGAAGGATGCGCCTATAGATATGCCTCTCGGCGTATACAAATTAAAACTTGCCATCCATTACAAGGGCGAGTACCTCAATCCCAAGAATATGAAGCCTCTGACCACCATCACCATCAACGTGACAGTGAGGGATTCGGGAACGTGACGGGAAGCGCGCGAAAGTCTTGCGGAGGCAGACACGGCAATACATGAAATAGAAAGGGGAGGGCGTGAGCCCTCCCCTGTTTCTAGGCGTGATCTGTTTTCCTACCCGGACCGGGCAGGAGACGGATCTTACCCTCCCTGTCTTTCGGTAAATTCCCGTATGCGGTCGAAAGTTTCCTCGCTTATGTCGTGCTCGATGCGGCAGGCGTCCTCCGCGGCCGTGTCCTTATTTACGCCCAGGATCGTCAGGAGCCTGGTCAGGGTCTTATGCCGCTCGTAAGTGTGCTCGGCGGCCTTTCGCCCCTCTTCCGTGAGCCGTATCTCCTTGTCATCCCCCATGATGACGTAGCCCTTGTCGGAAAGCTTCCGCATGGCAATGCTGATGCTGGGTTTTGAGAAGCCCAGTTCGCGGGCCAGATCTATTGAACGGACGTAGCCGTTCCTTTCGGAAAGCATCAGGATCTTTTCGAGATAATCTTCAGTGGATTCTCCAAGTGGCTGCATATCGCACCTCCATTTGCAGGACTTCTCCGTCAATAGTAACAAAAGGAGGGGACGTTTGCAAGAAACGGACAATAGTGATACTCTAGTACACGCGGCGTCTCCGTAAGCCCTGCGGGAATGCGGATATGTTGCGATGAAGATTGTAGCTTAGGAAAGGCGCATCATATCCATATGCCCGTGGGGGGATGCCTCGCGGCGCAAGGAAACTGCATCATATCCATATGCCCGTGGGGGGATGCCTCGCGGCGCAAGGAAGCCGCATCATATCCATATGCCCGTCGGGGACGCCTCGCGGCTCTGACGTCGACGCAGCGGTACTAATGCTGCTGAGGAACGCAGCACAAGTACCGGCGTCTCCGTAAGCCCCGACCGGTCACACGGATATGATGCGCAGGATACAGCATATCCGCAAAACCGATCAGGCATATGGATATGATGCCGGTACACGAGAAGGTGCTACTTACAGCCTCCCGGGAAAACGGGGCATACGCCGGCGCCCGGGTAACAGAGTGAGTGGGAAGGAGAGAGAATGGTCACATATACACCGGTGCAGAGCGGAAAGGTCAGGGAGATCTACGATATCGGGGACTCCCTTGTGATGATGGCGACGGACAGGATATCCGCATTCGACAGGATCCTCAAGTCTCCCATACCCGATAAGGGAAAGATACTGACACAGATGTCGGCGTTCTGGTTCGGCTTCACGAAGGACGTAGTCCGGAATCACATGATATCAGT
>JAEELB010000181.1 GCA_016288705.1 Lachnospiraceae bacterium
GCAGCGTGAAAAAGCTGATCCCGCCGCCACCGCCGCTTCTGCCGCCGTAGCTGCGCGTCGGACGGTCGCTGTATCCGGGGCCGTTTCCGACAGGACCTCCGAGATTAAGTCCACAGCCCCTGCGGCTGCTCGAGCGGGCACTGGAGGAAGACGAATTTCTCTCACGGCTCACCGGCCGGGAACCGGAGCCCGAGGAAGACGAAGAACTGCTTGTTCTCTGCATATTACTGCCCTCCTGCATGAAAGCAATATAGTGCTTCATTTTAATGATACTTCAAGGGATTACAAAGAAAAAGCCGTGACAAAAAAATGTACGCTACAAATTTTTGTCACGTTATCTTATAATGTCATCATAACAATTCATAAAGGAGTTCAGCCATGTTCAGTGACAGATTTGACAAGCTCATGACAAAACTCGATGCAACAAACACTGATATCGCTCAAGCCGCAGGAATTGACAGGACCAACCTGTCAAGGTTTCGAAGCGGCAAACGGATCCCGAAGCAGGACAGCGATATCACAGAAGCTCTCCTTTCTGCGTTATATGATCACGCTTCATCAACAGGAAAACTGAAAACGCTGTGCAAAACAGTACAAATTTCAAATGTCAGGAGCAAAGCCGATATCTGCATCGACATGAAGGACTGGCTGTATTCAGATACGCCGGAGGAATACTTCATACGGAAAAGAAGATCCAAACGGTCTTCGCTATCCTTTTCCGACCGGTTTGACAAGTCCATGATCCTCGCCGATATGACAAACAGCAGCCTTGGCAAACTCGTGCATGTTGACAGTTCCCTGATCAGTCACTACCGTACGGGTATACGAACACCGCAGTCCAATCCTGCTCTCGCTTCCGTGATCGCTGATATTCTTTATGAAAGGATACGGAACGCCGGCGAAGACATCAGTCTCGCAGAACTCATGCAGATCAAACCTGACAGTATCACAAAAGAGGCCTTTCGTGACTGGCTCTATGCTTTTACTCAGGATGAAGACGGCGGAAACACCGCCATGAAGCTGCTCGAAGCATTTGATTCTTATATTTACGCAGGCTCTGTAAAACTTCCGGTTCCCGAAACGTCAGTTCCGTCAGAGATTCTCACAGATAAACGAAAGCACTATACGGGGAACACGGGCCTGCGCGAAGCAGTTCTCCGCTTTCTGGCTGAGGTTGCAAAAAGTGATGCTTCGGAGATGATGCTGTATTCCGATCAGGATATGGGATGGATGATCACAGATAAAGAATTTGCCGTAAAGTGCGCGGCATTGATGGGGGCCTGTATAAAAAAGGGCATCCGTCTCAGCATCATCCATAATATCGACAGGGATCTGGATGAAATGAGTCAGGCGATCACGAACTGGATGCCGCTGTATATGTCCGGAATGATCCGGTCTTATTACCATACAAAAAAGGTCGGCGATCGGTTTACACACACGCTGTTTCTCTGTCCCGGCACCGCCTGTATCCTCGGCTGCACGCCAAACGATCCGGCACATGAGGGGCGGTATTACTTCTTCACAGAACGTTCTGACCTTACCTACTGCCAGGATGAATATGAAACTCTCATGAAACACACAAGACCGCTTGTCCGCATGGAACCATATACGCTGAAAACGGTTCCGAAAAAAGGCATTCGGATCCTCGATGATTCCGGACATGAAGCAGTGGCCTCTTCCTCCCCCTATAAGAACATGAGTGTCATCATCAGCAGCGACAGCGTACGGATCATCCGTACCAGAAAGCCTTTTTTCTCATTTACAGTAACGCATCCTCTGATGCGCAAGGCCTTTCTGGCTTATGCGGAAAGGCTGCGGAAATAGTTCATACGGCAGATCGGATTCTACAACATCTCTCAGATCCTCAAGTGCCATACAATGTCTCCTTCAAATGATCAACTCTCGCGCCGCTTCTGCCAGATCCTGACATTGGCAAGGAGCTGTTTGTCCCTGCCTTCCCCAAAGGACACGATCTTGAGAGTGACAGGCTGCGGGCCGCTCGCGAGCATCAAACGATAATCCAGGCGGAACGCCCCGTTCTCATCGATCTCACGCAGGACATTTTCCCTGGTGAACCGCTCAAGATACAGCGGCAGATCTTCGGGACAGACAGCTTTTTTCCCGTCGATCGCGCCCTGCCGGAAGAAATCTTCACCCTCCTTGGCAAAGCCGAAGGTTTCGTATTCTTTGGAGGCGGTATACTCAAGATAATGCCCCGTATCCATATGGATCGTGTAAAGAGAGAGATAGTCCTCGCTGATCGCCCACATCCTGGCAAGGGACGCCCGTTCCTCCTTGACCTTTTCGAGCTGCTCCCGCTGTTTCATCTGGGCATCCACTGTGCTGACACCGATGACGATCCGGCTGCCGTTCTGCGGTCTGGTGACCTTGATATTCACATATACCGGTTTTCCGGTATCCATCATGCGGCAGGTAGTCGTAAATGATCCCTGATCTTTCAGTTCCCGCTCGATCGTCTCCTTGTTGAACCGGGAGAGAAAGGTCGGCCGGTCATCCTCGTATATCCGCATCGCACTGTCTTCCGTAACGAACGTAAAGAAATCGTCCCCCTCACGCGTCCTTTCCAGTTCATCGTGACCGACTTCAGAGGAATACTCCGTGTAATGACCGCTGTCCATATCAACGATGCAGATATTGTAATAGTCAGTAGACAGCGCTTTGGCGATATCCGCAAAGGATGCGTCATTGCTCGGCTCCGATATGGACAGGACAGCGACCGCGATCGAGATGTTGCCGTTGAGCGGATTGGTGCCGATCTTTCGTGCGACGGAATGGACCACTGAGCCGTCCGGCATTTTCTCGTCAAAAAACGCCTTTGATCCCTGTTCACAGCAGGTCTTTACAACATTTTTTGTGAAAGC
>JAEELB010000182.1 GCA_016288705.1 Lachnospiraceae bacterium
GATTCCGGACTTTCCGGCGCCATGAAGGAAGCCTTGAGCGTATTTGTCAGGGGACAGATGCATTCCGATCCTGCCGTGACCTGGTTCGTACTTCCTGTATGCCTGCTCTTCGTCCTTCTGCTGCTGAGGAAACTCGCGGTGAGACAGGGAGAAAACGGGGGTTCATTCTCCCTTCCGGAAAAGGTGTTTGGCATAAGCCTTCTGATGATAACCGTAAACTCCCTTATTTACGGGCTTCAGGATATTCCTGCCGTGAGGAATGCGGTGTGGGGTATCTTTCCCTTCATAAGCTCGCTCCAGTTCGACAGGGCTGTGTTCCTGAACCCGTTTCTCTGGTACCTTGCATTCCTGTCGGTGCTGCTTTCCTGCGGGAGAAGGGCCGTGGGAAACGTTATGGCTGCCATAGCCGCCTTCATTATCCTGCTTCACCCCGGAACCTACAACGATATCCTCAATACGGCAAAACAGCAGGCTCTTCAGATCCTCACGGGGAAGGAGGGAGGCTCCCTAACCTATGGAGAGTTCTACGATACGGGACTCTACGACAGGATAAAGGAGGACATAGGTTATGAAGGGGAGTGGTGCGTGTGCTACGGTCTGCATCCTGCCGTACTGAATTACAACGGCATCAGGACTCTGGACGGGTATCTGGGCTTCTATCCCATGGAGTACAAGGAGCGGTTCAGAGAGGTGATCAGACCTGCCCTTGAGAAAAATCCGTGGGCGAGGGACTATTTTGACGGCTGGGGAGCCAGATGCGTCCTTTTCCCGGCGGAGGGACAGAATATCTGGTCCGGCGAGAGGCGGTTTGACATCGGGGACACAAATCTATATATTGATAAGGAAGCGCTTGGATCAATGGGCTGCAGATTTTTGTTTTCCAGATACCCCATAGAGAATGCGGAAGAGGCCGGTCTTTTTGGGGAAAGGAAGTATGAAGGGAAAGCGCCCTTCAGCATCTGCGTATATGATGTTCGGAGCGCCGGAGAATGATCACAAAGGTTGGAGGTGCAAAATGCCCGTAAAAATTCATTGTTTCATGGGAAGGTTAGGCTGGGAGCTCAGAAAGCGGGTGCCCATGCTTTCCAGCAACAGCTATCTGAAACTTCAGTTCGCCGCCAGAAGGAAACTGCAGCAGCAGTATATAGATTATTTCAAAGGCAGCGCGGAGACCCCCAAACCTCTCATCGTGAATATCGAGACCATAAACAGGTGCAATTCCACCTGCGAATTCTGTACTGCAAATAAAAACGCGGAGAAACGCCCCTTCAAGCGCATGGAGGAGGATCTCTACCACTCCATCATAGACCAGCTTGCTGACTGGGGCTACAAGGGCCATCTCACCCTCTACGGAAATAACGAGCCCTGGCTGGATAACCGGATCGTGGAATTCCACAGATACGCCAGGGAAAAGCTGCCTGATTCCTTTATTTTCATGTCCACCAACGGTCTGATACTGGATATCGACAAGGTGAAGCAGATAAAGCCATATCTCAACCAGCTGATAATCAATAACTACAGTTACGAATTAAAACTCCACAAGAATCTCCAGCAGGTCTACAAATACATCACGGAGCATCCCGGGGAGTTTGAGGACCTGGACATCCTGTTCCAGATGAGGTATCTGGGAGAGGTCCTGACCAACAGGGCGGGAAGCGCCCCCAACAAGAAATCCACGGGAAAGATAATAACGGAGACCTGCCTCATGCCTTTCACCGACATGTGGATCGTGCCCGACGGGCGCATGGGGATCTGCTGCTGTGACAATTTTGAGACTACCTGCCTCGGCGACCTGAACAAGACTCCGCTTAAGGAGATCTGGGAGGGCAAGCCTTACAAGTATCTGAGGACCGCCATCGAAGGAGGCAGGGACAAGTATGAATTCTGCAAATACTGCGACTTTATAGATGCGGGGCTCCGCATGGATGCGGTGAAGGACGAGCTGAACCACTCCACGGTCCTCCACGGAGCGCGCCAGTCGCTGAAGCAACTCTGAACCGGGGCCGGAAGGAGATCATCAAACATAATCAAGACCTGAGCATCAAAACCGACGCTCAGGTCTTTTTTTAGTCCGGTATCCCCCTGCGGGTCACTGTCCTCAGTCTACTTCGTTATTTTCGGGAGTGGAAGCGGCCTCGTGGTAGTCCTTCTCCGTGTTTACGCTCCAGACGTTGTCTTTATCCTTCCTTCCGCTGATTATGTTGCTTACCGCCTCGAAAGAGGTGCACATGCTGTGGTCAATATTGTTGTAGCGGTGTTGGCCGTTTCTGCCGACGCAGTAAAGGTTTTCTATCCCCTTGAGCCAGTCCACGAGGGTGTCGATCTCATCGTAGGTATCAAAGTAGGCGGGATAAGCCTTCTTCACGCGTTCCACATGGGTCCCGAGAACGCAGGAGGCCTTGTCGATGATCCCCAGCTTCACCATCTCCTTCACGGCAAAGGCAGAGAACTTGCTGTCCTCCATGGTCCAGAATCTGTCGCCCTCATTTACAAAGTATTCCAGCCCCATCCACACGGTGTGCTCCAGATCCTCGACCATATAGGGAGACCAGTTGTTGTAGATCTGGAATCTGCCCATCTTCACGGTCCTGTCCTGCACGTAGATCCAGCAGTCGGGGATGATGTTTGAGACGGTCTTCATATTGGTCTCGTTCTTTAAAAGCAGGCTGTCCCTGGGAACCAGTACGCCGAGGGTCATGTAATCCCTGTAGGGGAGACCGGCTGCGATCCGGGCTTCCTTTTCCGGCACGTCGTTCATCCCGGCCACCAGATCCTTGAGGGGCATGGAGGATATGATCACATCCCCGCTCAGCTCCTGCTCACGACCGTCAGCGTCGACATACACAACTCCCGTAAGGCGGTTACCCGACTTTCTGATCCCCGTGACGCGGCAGCGTTTCTTTACCAGTCCGCCTAACTCTGCGATGCGCTTCGCCGTAACCTCCCAAAGCTCTCCGGGGCCGAGCTTCGGATAACTGAATTCCTCGATGAGGGAGGTTTCAACCTTTCTGTTCTTCTTTCCGAAGGCTTTTTCAAACACATCCTTCAGAACTGCCTTTATCGAAAGACCTTTTACCCTCTGAGCCCCCCAGGAGGCGTCTATCTCTCTCGGATGGCGTCCCCAGAGATTCTCCGTATAGTCCTCGAAGAACATGGAGTAGAGTTTCTTTCCGAAGCGGTTTATATAGAAGTTTTCAAGGCTGGTCTCCTCCTTCTTGAACAGCGCAGCCTTTATGTAGGAAAAACCTACCTCGATGGTGGTCACGAAGCCCAGCTTCTTCAGGGTCTTCCATTTAAGCGATATGGGATAATCAAAGAATTTCCGGTTAAAGAATATCCGGGACACCCTGCGGCGTCTCAGCATGACATAATCGGTCTTTTCGGGATCCGGACCGCCCTTCTTGAGGGGCATCTTCCGGCGGAGCATGATGTCGTCCTTTGTGGGACGGCCCTGTAGGGGAAGCATCTTTTCCCACCACATATTGACCTCGGGAACCTTGGAGAAGAACCTGTGTCCTCCCATGTCCATCCTGTTGCCGCGCCAGGAGACGGTCTTGGATATGCCTCCGTAGCTTTCGCTCTCCTCGAGAACTATGACTTCGTAGCCGCTCTTTCTGCTTAAAAGTTCATATGCGGCGGTGAGGCCGGCCGGACCTGCGCCGATGATTATCGCTCTTCCCATCTGTCCCAGAACCTTTCGTTTGAAAAAAACAGTGCACACTCCGCAACCTGTCTGAAAGTATAACACAGCGCGGCCTTTTGTTGCAATATGACATCCGATGCTCTTCCGGATCTGATGAGCGATTGTAATTCGGGCGCCGATACGGTATCATATTCAGCGTCGCGTACTTCCGGCATAAGATGTGATCACATTGGGATCGTGCTGAATGATCGTATTGACTGTGTTATCTCTCATACTGTGGCTCCTGGTGATACCTGCGGGACTCGGATCCCTGATATCCGGTCTTGTCGACGAGGAGGAAAGGGGTTTTATTTCCCTTATGGTCACGGGGTATCTCGCGTTCTGGTCTCTTTTTGAACTGACAGCCCTCCCTTTTCTGCTGCTTTTTCAGGGAAAGCAGGTGTTTCCCGTGCTTTCAACGGTATTTGCGGCGGTGTCGCTGGTCCTGTCCGCGGTAGGCTTCGTCCTGAAAAGGAAGGAGATAAAGACCTGTCTCGCCGGCATCAGGATCTCTCCCGCCATGGTTGGAGCATTGATCGTACTCTGCTTTATCCTGGCGATGAATACCCGCACGGCCTTTTTTGACGGGGATGAGGCGTACTACACGGGACAGGCCCTTGCGGCGCAGGAGACGGGCTATCTATATTACAGATCCCCCTATACGGGCACCTGGGCATATTTTGACAGGAGGCACGCCTTTGCCATGCTCCCGGTCTGGGAAGCGTTTATCGGCAGGATGAGCGGACTGCACGCCGCCGTAGTGAACCACACGGTCATGAGCTTTGTGATGATCCCCCTCGCTTTGGGGGCAGCCGTCCTTTCCGCGGGCCTGATCCTGAAAAAGAAAGGCTCTGCCGGGGTATTTGCGATGCTTTTCGGGGTGACGCTCATATTTTCACGGATCTCCATTTACACCCGGGGGACGTTTCTCCTGACCAGGACTTCCCAGGGAAAAGCCGCCGCTGCAGCGTTTTATATGACTGCGCTCCTGTGGCTTCTCTCCGTGAGCCTGAAAGGATATAAAGAGGGAAAACGCTTCCCCCTGCTCCTTATGATCTCCGGGTTGTCCGCGGGTCTTTTCTCGTCTCTGTCCCTGATGCTCACGGTGATGTTCGTTATGATATCGTTTGTCCTTTACTCCCTCAGGGAGAGAGAGCTTAGGCCCGCGCTGTACGCTCTTATTTCCTGCACTCCTCAGTTCCTGTATCTTTTGATCTACACGGTGGCAGGCTCATGACGGCGGCCTTCAGGGAGAGCATGCGCATATTCGCGTCTTACGGAGGGGGCCCGGCGGTCTGGATACTCTACGCCCTGTCTCTTGTTGTGCTGTTTTTGTTCCTTGAGGACGGATACAAGAGGACAGTTTTCATCTGGACCCCTCTCTTTGTGACAATGCTTTTCTTTTTCCCGCCTTTTTATGTCCTTTATTCGAAAGTGTCGGACGCTTCCACC
>JAEELB010000183.1 GCA_016288705.1 Lachnospiraceae bacterium
AGCGTACGTGGAAGTCGCTTGATACCTTTGCCGTGGCCCTCTCCATGTAGTGGTATTGCGTGGAGGGGAGCGGCATCAGCTCTTCCTTTTCTTCTGCCCAATAGTAGGAGCGGCAATGCTCCTTCTTCTTAAACGGAGCGTCATTCAGCTCATCCAGCTTCTCCCAGAGGTCTTCATTGAACTGCTCAAGCGAGAAATATCTGCGTTCTTCCAGCTCATGGAAGAGCCCTTTCTCGAGAATGCCGACCGCGTTTTCCACAGAAGATTTGAAACGGGGTTTCCGGACCTTGGCGGGAAGAATCACCGTATGGTTGTGCTCCGCCCATTCAGCATAGTCCTGGTTCAGCTCCGGCTGGATCCAGTCCTTGTTCGCAATCACGGCCTGCTTGCAGTTGTCGCATACAACAATGGCCGGAACACCGCCGAAAGCCTTCAGTGCATGGTTATTGACTTCGATCCACTGCATCTCCTTCGTGGATTCCATGCCCTCAGCGTAGATGTACTGAGAATACGGAAGGATTGCAACAAACACGACGATCGGTGTGACCTCGCCGGTAAGGCGGTTGATCAGGTCAAAAGTTTTGCCTGCAAAGTCAACCTCCATCGTCTGGGCGATTACGGCTGTAAAGTGGGCGGTCTCGTAGTTCTCTTCACACCACTTGCCGAAGAGTTCGCAGAACTGCCGGTACTGGTACGGCTTCTTCTCTTCGGCCTTGCAACGTTTGACATACCGGGTCCAGCACACCTGAAGCGTCATGTTCTTTCTCTCGTTCATGAGTTTCAGAACTTGTGGGTAGTCAGGGTACTCGTAGCTTTCATCCCGGCCGCCTTCACCCGGCACTTTGCCATACACCTTCATAGCAATCCCGGCATTTGTGATCCCAGGCGGGAGTGGGAAGTCCAGTTCATCACACTTTTCGAATGCTTTCAGGAAATCATGTACTCCTGACTTTCCGGCTCCAGTCTGCTCCGCGATCTCACGCAGAGAAAGCCGTAGCACGTACCGCTTGGTTAGAATGTCCTTGTAGTCTAGCATAGCCTACCTCCTATAAATGAATTCCCACCACTATTGATGGTTATCATCAGTATAGGAGAATGGCTTTTCTATCATAAAGCTAAAGTGTCCGCTCGCTCCGCTCCGCGTCCGTTTTGCTCCGCAAAACTGTCCGGTCTATGGCGCAGTTTGCACCGAATCCGGCTCCAATGTGATCACTGTTACTCTGACACCGGACTCCTGCCTTGGTTTTAACAGCATGATCATTCTTTCTACCTTAGACCTTCGTAATCCCGGGCTCGAAATCACGATTTCTTTATCTGCCTCGACCATATCACGTTCAAATGTCTCTGTATAGTCCGTTCCATCATATATGGCGTTGACGATCTGTTTCTCTTTTATTGGATCTGATATGATCCGGTATCCCAGTTTCTTATACGTCCTGAGCCTGTTTTTGTACTGTCTGTCGAAAAAACCAATGTGACTGTCCACATAATCGTACACAACAACATCTTTCTTCCCTTCATGCTTACGGCTCAATCGGCCGACATATTGAATCAGTCTGCCCTCAAATTTGACCGGTGCCGCAAGCATAAGTGTGTCCAGTCTCGGGAAATTGAATCCCTCTCCGATCTTTTGTCCGGTGGCAATAAGTATTAATGTCTCTTCCCGCGGTACATTCAGCATCTTATCCTTGATATCATTATTCTGTTTTATGGTCTGTCCACCATAGATCAAAAAGACATAATCCGCCTTGCCTTTGAGCATCTCATATAGCGTTTCCGCGTGTTTCTTCAGTTTGGTCAGTATTACCGGCGTGCGACCGGATAATACAGCCTGTTCAACATCTGAAACGATCTGCTCATTTCGTGCACTGCTTTCTGCAATAAGATTATCAGCATCATGTATTCTCAATTCTTCCCCCGAAATGTTTACAACCCTTGTAAACCTCGGATAAACGAACCTGTCGATCCCCCACGCATCTGCCTGTTCTTTCACGGAATACTTGTGCCTTACCGGACCAAGAAGCATATAAACTATTTCGTCCAACTGGTCACTTCTCTCCGGTGTAGCCGATAATCCGTATATATATTTTGCACGAATCCTACCCATCAGTGCCTGCCCCTGATTTGAGGCTATGTGATGGCATTCGTCACACAGCACCATCCCATATAAATCAATGTTTTCAAAGAATTGCCCCTTATGATATGCAGAGCCAATCATCGCAAAATCAATGATCCCAGTTGTTTTATCACTGCCTGAAATAAGTGTCCCGTATATACTGTTTCTTACCTTCTCACGACCTGTCTTTGTCTTATATACTGGAGGTTTTTCGTCAATATCCAGGAAACGAGCAAGTTCCGCTATCCACTGGTCGACAAGATCCGTTTTATCAAGAAGGATTAATGTATTGACTTTTCGTCTAGATATCATATATGCCGCTAGGACAGTTTTTCCAAAGGCAGGAGGGGCACATATTATCCCATTTTCATTTTTCTCCAGTTGCATGGAGGCCAATTCCTGCTGGTCTCGCAACTCCCCTTTAAACTTTACCCTGATCGGTCTTCCATGCGACCGGTTATCATGTTTCTTGACAGAGACACCCGCATCATCGCACTTTGTTTCTATTCTCTCAAGCAGACCTATGGGCACTCTGATATAGCCCTCAGACTCGCTCCACATTGATATAGTTCTCAGATTATAATAATTTGACCGACCCAGTCTATCCCTCTTCCAAAACTCCGGATTATCTATAGTCGCCATCCATGGTTGAAGTTCTTTCCACGACTTGCATCGGCAATCCTCGTCACAAAACTGTTTCTCATTCATTGCCTTAGGACAGGCGGGATTCGTCCATCTAGCATCGCATTGAGGATAGTATCCTCCATTTCTACCGCGTTTGGCAAAAACATCGGTTCTCCCCCAAAAGTATCTATAAAACTCCTTAGCCATATCCATATCAGGGTTAAGGGGCATAATACGTCCTCCCTGATCCTCATCATATTCATCAGGCTCA
>JAEELB010000184.1 GCA_016288705.1 Lachnospiraceae bacterium
ACAAAAGCCTTATTCGATATTTAACACTTACAAGTAGCCTGAATTATATCAGGTAGAGGCATAAGGCTTATGCCATTAAAGACCGAGATCTGTAATACCTCGGGTATTTAAAAATATCAACCACGAGTTGGTAAATAGCCAACATTGTCAATGTCTGCTGCAGCCCTTGGAGACACTTTTATATCGTACTTATCCAAAATGTCTTCTCCTTGCTGATGCTAATACCTCACCAGCATCTAATAATTCCTCTCCGTTTGCCATTTGGGTTTCAAACTCGGCAATCGCTGAATCTGTCTCTGCCATAGAGGTAATGTCTTCATATGTTTCCATACTCATAAGGACAAGATTTCCATATCCATTCTTTGTTATGAATATGGGTTCCCTCTTTGCATGGCAGCGCTCCGAGATGACATTTGTATTTCTAAGTTCCTTGATCGGCATTATCTGTGGCATAAGTTTCACCTCCGCTCGATTAATCAAACAAATCATAGCATAATAATGTTATGAATTAAAGTATGATTTACGCGGAACCAGTGGCATTTATTGTACAACGTTACTATTCACAGCCTAAATGCCTTTTCACAATCTCTTCCGTTGATACGTGGCGATTCAAGTCTCCTGTTCGGGTCTCCTGTTCGGTGAAAGATAGGACTAAAACGCCGGTTTCGGCTCTTCAGTCCTACTTTCTGTTTACAGGCCACTTTTGGATGATCCATACAGATTAGACAACGCTTTTGTCCATCTCCGGACTTCGTCTCGTTACATCCTTTTACATGTTCATACCGTGAATAGTAACTGTGAATGGCCGTGGCTTAACGGTTTCATTTCAGATCAGCTGTGAATAGTAACGCTATCGTGCTATCCGTGGATTGTCAAATAGTTGATGCAGGGGATGCCATATGGTAAAATACAAACATAATGATCGTTGGGAAAGAGACTCACAGATGCGATCAGAGACAGGAAAGAGCGTGCAACAGATACCGGGTATACGACAATGGCTCCCGGCATATCACATTTTAGATGGTGAGGAACAAACTATGGCACAGGAAACAATAATAAAGGCAGTTGAAGGATTGTCGGAAGAGGCACTTTTGGATGTCATGGAATATATTGACTTTGTCAAGTTCAGGTCGTCAAGGGACGGTGTAACTGGGGGCAATGCCACTCATCGCCATAAGAAGAGGAAAATAGGCACCATGAAAGGAAAGATCAAGATGTCCGAGGACTTTGATGAAATACCCGAAGGATTCAAGGAGTTCATTAAGTGACAAAATACCTGTTGGATACTAACGCCCTTCTATGGATACTCAATGACGACCAGCGGCTTTCCCCGGCCGCGCGTGAGATAGCAGAGGGGGATGAGGATATATTTGTCAGCGACGTATCATTTTGGGAAATAGCAATCAAGGTAAACATTGGCAAACTCGATGTGAAAGGCTCGATTTATGACATAGAACGGGAGTGCAGAAACCTTGATTTTGACAGGATTGCGATTGATCTAGAACACTTTGAGAGACTGAGGACACTGCCACTGCATCATCAAGATCCGTTCGGTTGTCGCATTCCCCTCCCACACCTCAAGGGCATTGGAGAATGTCGCGTAAAGAGGTTCCCTCATGATCAGGCCAAGAGGTATCGCAGCATACAGAGCTGCCAGGACCAGCCAGGAAAATACTATAAAAGACCTGTCCTGAAAGCTGACGGATGTGTTATATGCGAATTCTCTGAAACGCCTTCTGCATCGGATATCAATGATTTTATCCGGTTCAAATAATTACCTCCTGCATATGATCCCTCGTCACTTAGCGGAGCCGCTCTTCCCGTCGATCCTGAACTTCATGGTACTGTAACCGCTGTAAAGTCCTATGCCCTTCAGGTAAGCGGTGGCGTTGCCCTTGTCAACGTTCTGGGAATAGCCCGTTATCTCATAATCCTGTCCCAGCCTGAGCGGAGATGCGTTGCCTTTGATAGTAACGGAAATATCGCCTTCTTCCAGAGTGACCGGCGACCCGGTGTAAGTCTTTCTGCCTGTCAGGCTTCCCTTTGCCTTGGAAAAATCCGTCCCCACACTGAAGCATTCTTCCCCGGTCTCACTCCCTGCCACAATGTTCTGTTCCCCATTCGCACAGACGGCCGTGACATAGATCTCGTCACCTGCCCGGAGCACATAATCCGCCGGAAGATCATTATCATCTTTCCTGATCTTAAGCTGATACTGTTTCGCCCCCAAAGGATTTCCTTTTCCATCGAGTATCAGGGCTTTCAGCTTTCCTGCCTTCACCCCTGCCTTTACGGAAAGAGCGTTCACTATGCAGTCCTCGAGGTTCAGCTTTGCTATTTTGTACGTCCCAAAGGTCCTGCCCTTATAATTTCCCTTTCCGGTGATGGTGACCTGAACGTTTTCGGAAGCCTTTTTGTTTGAACCGTATTTTACGGTGAAATCCTCTCCGGGGATCAATTCTTCCCCGTCATATTTTACTGACAGGCTTTCAGGAGCTGCGCCCCTCACTGCGTAGAACGTATCCTCAGCCTCCACGGACACTTTATCTCCGCCCGATGTCAGATCAGCAGGGTTTATCTTAAACGTCTTTTTGAGGGTCGTCTCCTTTCCCTTTTCATTCTTTTTCCCGGTAAGAAGGAGCGTAGCCGTGCCCTTGTCCACGTTATTTGAAAACGATGCGTTCGCATGGAATTCATTTCCGTCATTATCCGCATAAGCACCGGTACTTTCGTCGTAGATCAGGTTCACCGGAGCCCCGCCCTTCAAGATCACCGTCACATTCGGATACTGTGCTTCGCCCGTGTACGCCAGAGGCGCGATCGCCGCCATCTTAGCCCCTTTGAGGTCAATAAGATCCTCCTCACCAAAGGTCTGTACAGTAACGATGGCGAAGGTTTTTGACAGGGTGAGCCCGGTATAATTTCCTTTCCCGGTAACGGTCAGCCCCGCACTGTTCCCGACGTTTTTATTGTTCGAATACTTCACTGTGTAATCTACGCCTTTTACAAGGTTTCTTCCCTTTTGTCCATCTTCATTTTCAACGTCGTAGTCAACAAGCCTGAAGGAAGGGGTGACCTTCGCGCCGGTATATTGATAACTTTCTTCCAGCCCCTCGATCCGGATCCCGTTCGTGTCTCCACCGGAACCCTTTATTTCATACCTGAACTCTGCCACAGCGCTTTCATTATAATCTTCCTTTACGGCAATGGCTTTCAGGGTACAGGTTTTCTTTATCGTAAAAGGTGAAACATACTTTTCACTGTTACCGTCCGGAACGCTTCCGTCAAGGGTGTAAAGGATCGTCGCGCCATCAGTTGCAGACGTGAGAGTGACATCCACCTTTTCCGTATATGTCCCGGAGCCCGGTTTCGCCACAGGCGTTTCGCAGGTCAAAGCAGAAGCTTCATACAGTATGAGAGAAATGCTTGTCCCCAGCCCACCGGGCACGTAATGATACTGTATCTCCGACTGATCCACAAAGACGTCCGGCAGGGCCACATCCTCTGTAAGCCCTGTCCAGGTTTTGATCTCCTTTAAGGAAGTACAACCGTAAAGCATATCCGAACTGTCCGTTACAGCTGAAAGGTCGCACCCTGACATATCAAGGCTCTCCAGAGCAGCGCACCCCCAGAACGTGTTCTTTGCCGATACCACTTTCGATGTATCCAGGTTTGAAAGATCAGCCTTTACCAGGGCCTTGCAATCCTTGAAGTTGAGAGACGAGACAGCCGTTCCCTTTTCAAATGAAACAGATGTGAGTACAGGGTTATCATTGATAATGACGGATGATACAGTACAGGTTTCACCTCCGATAACTGCGGCTGCAGGTATGGTAACTGTTCCGGCAGAACCGGTGTATCCCGTGATCATAAGATCATTATCCGACCTGACATATTTATAATCCTTCTGCCACTCGGTATCAATGTTTACGATACATGTCGCTTCCTCCCCTTCAAAGGAAGCAGTGATAACGGCTCTTCCGTAGCCTGCGGGCGTGACTACGCCTTTGTCTGAAACTGTCGCCACCTTTTCGTCAGAGCATTTCCAGACAGCCTCCCCTCCGCCAACGATGGTCGCAGTAAGGGTTTTATTTCCCCGGATGCCCTCAAAGGTTATCTCGGTCTCTGACAGGCTTATCACCCTGCTTGTCCGAAGCTGTACGTAAATGTATTCCTTAAGCGGAGTAACGCCACCGGAGGCCGTGGCAGTGATCAGCACCTTCTGAGCGTTGTTTTTAAGTGCGGTAAGTATCCCGTTCTTATCCACGCTCACCGCATCGGGAAATTCGCTTTCCCAGGTAACCTTCAGATCATCAGCGTTCTCCGGGGTCAGCTTAGCCTTCAGTGTTCTCTGATCCCCCTTCTCCATTTCGATGATATCATAAGAGGAGTAGTATGCTGTCCCATGTTCCGTTTCCTCAAACAGCGAAATGCTGTTCACATATACCCTTTTATGCAGGCTTAAGGAAACGTTACTGTTCATCGGAAGACATTTTAATTCATTGCCTTCGCTGTCAGAAAAAGCGTAAGGAAGAAAGATCTCCCGGGATAGTTTCACAGGCGTCCCGATACTTCCGAGGGCTGTGCAGCCTTTAAATACATCCGCGCAGTCTGATGCAGAGGTGATGCCGGAGAGGTCGAAGGAACTGAGATCCAGGCTTTTCAGTGAAGAACAGCCCTTGAACATATTGTTCATCCTGCTCACTTTACCCGTTTTCCAGCCTGTGATCTCCAGGCTCTCCAGAGAGGAGCACCCGTCAAACATATTGCTCAGATCCGAGGCAGCTCCGATATCCCAGTCGTCCAGTTTCAGGCTTTTCAGAGATGAACAGCCGCTGAACATGAAGCTCATATCCGTTATCTCACTTACATCGACATTATTCCGGCCAAATGTCTTAAGGGATCTGCATCCTCTGAATGACAGGCCCTTTGCTTTTGAACCATCCCCTGCATTCAGCATTACTGTTTCAAGCGCAGTACAGTTCTGAAGCATGCATTTATTTGAAAGAGATCCTGTTGTATCAAGGGTGATCTGCTTTATGGAGGTATCATTAGTCAGGGACAATGAAGACACGGGATAAGTGACGCCCCGTATGGTCGCTGTTGAAGGAATATCCAGGCTTTCCTCGTTACCATTGTATGCAGTGAGGCACAGACATCCGTCTTCATCGAACTCAAAGTCATAATCCTTCTGCCATGAGGTATCCACATATACGCGGCATGAAGCCTCTTCCCCGTTGGCGTTGGCCGTTATTATCGCTGCCCCCAGCCCTACAGCGACGACTGTGCCGTCAGCAGATACAGTCGCCACATTTAAGTCACTGCTCTTCCAGGTGACATCGCCGCCTCCGGTAACAGTAGCGGTGATCTTCTCTGAATCGTTGATCCCGGTGAACGTTATCTCCTTAGGTGACAGACTGATATTGGAAGAATTGACCTCCACGAAATATTCGTTGACAATGGGAGTCTTCCCACCTTGTGCTGTCACGGTGATCTTCACGGGCTTATCGCGAAATTCGTGTACTCTGATCCTTCCGGCATTTATAAATACAGCAGAACTGTCTGCGCTCTCCCATTTTACGGTGTCATCATCAGAATTGATCGGGAATATCACAGCTGTAAGATCTTTGGTCTCCCCCTTATTCATTTCAAATGTGGTACCCGGCGCTGCCTTCACCAGATCTGTGCCTTTTTTCTCATAGATATCCAGAGACAGTACATATATAGTCCTTACAAGTTCATGTTCTTCATCTTCGTTAAGACCCTTGGGAAGTTCGGTACATTCCTTATCACCCTCATTCTTGTCGATAAAAGGATCCCTGTTCCTGCCTTCATTTTCTCCGCAAATGGTCACTGTCTGGTTAAGATTAAACGGAGTATAAAGCGTCTTAAGGGAAGCGCAGTCATAAAACACATGCCCGCATTTGGTTGAGTCCGTTAAAGACGAAAGATCAAACATGCTGAGATCGATTTCTTCAAGTGAAACACAGCCGTAAAACAGACTATTTATGTTAGTCACATTGCCCGTATCCCACCCGGACATATCAATGCTATCCAGGGAACTGCAGCCATAAAACATATTACTTATGTTAGTCACATTGCCCGTTTCCCATGCAGCCAGATCAAGCTCACCGAGGGATTTACAGCCATAGAACATGCCGCTCAGATCTGTAGCGCTTTCCGTGCTCCATCCACCGTCCATTTCCAGATGCCGGAGTTTTTCGCACCCATAAAACATACTGCTCATATTCGTGACATTTTCTGTAGCCCACTGGGACATGTCCAGTGATTCAAGGGATTTACAGCCTTTAAACATACAGCTCATGTTTTCGACGCTTCCGGGAATCGCCCAGTAACTGTAATCGAAATCTACATCCGCCAGTTTCCCGCAGCCTTCGAACATTGTGCTCATGTTTTTTACATTGCTCAGATCACATCCTCCCAGGCTCACTTTTTCAAGGCTGGTGCAGCCACTGAACAATCCGCTCATATCCTTTAAAGAACCGGTTCCAAAACAGGAAAGATCAATTATTTTCAGTCCGCTGCACCCCTGAAATGAAAGGTATTGCAGATTGTAGGGATAGTTGTCATTGCCATACCAGTCCAGGTCGATCTCTTCGAGGGCGCTGCAGTGCGAGAGATCGAGCATTTTCAATCGGGTCACATTGACAGTGCCGAAATCTATGCTCTCAAGAGATGTACAATTGCTGAAATCCAGTTCGTTCCTGATCGCCATACCGTCTTCCAGAGTCACGGATGTGATATTATTATTCCCACTCAGCGACACGGAAAAGACAGGATATAACACCCCGTTTATCACGGCCTTTGCCGGAATGGTAATATCGGTTTCGTTCCCACTATATCCGGTGATCTGAAGGCCACCGTCTACGATCGTATAATAATAATCATTCTGCCAGTCTGTATCCACGCTCACCCGGCAGCATACCCATGAAAAGTCATAGGCAGCACTGATCACAGCCATGCCTGTCCCGACAGGCGTGACTGTGACCGATTCATCATCCTCCTCAATCATCTCTACAACACTCCCGTCATCAGGCCAGACAAACCAGCACAAGTCTTCGTCTTCCGGAATTCTCACCACGGCACTTAAGCTTACCGGTTGGTCTCCCGGTTTCTCAAAGGAAATGCTGTTCTTATCCAGTTCCAGGTACGACTCGACCTTATCGATCGTATCCAACTCTCCATCGCCGGTTTTCTGCAGATCGGAATAATCACTCGTCCCGATATCGTACTGAATGAACCTCCCCAGGGTATCCATATAGTTATCCCCGGATTTTTTGGATGCGGTCCCCACCATATTCATGCCGCAGATCGATCCTTTTTCCTGTTCATCTGTTGTAAGGGTGTAAACCAGCGTCTGCTCAGGCTCATTTTCCGGATCATATTCTTCCAGATCAAGAGGTTCCAGGGATCCGGGGTCAACGGAATAGATCTCCTTGCTGTTGTTAAAGAATATCCTGTCTCCAACCAATGTAATGCACGGGTTGTACCAATAAGTGTATGCATTGGGCTGCCCCTCTACCGGCACCGTTTCAAAAGGTATGCTCATCACCAGATCGGAAGTCTTTTCGTAAAAATTATACATGAACAGGCCTCTTTTGCTTTCGGGGGTCTCATACCAGGAGTTAAGCCTGTACACGAAAAACATGACATCTGCATAGCACACAAACGGTGAAAAGCAATTCTTCCAGTCAGCTTCATCATAGGTCGTGTCCATATATGCATTGTTCACAATTCCATCGGACACCGTCCAATCGCCGGGACCTTCACCGGGCTTATGACCGGTGGCGATCATTCCTGTCTCGCTGAGGAGCAGGTTTTCATGCCCGCAGTAGTACTGCTGCAGATGAACCGTTTTATCCCCGTTTTTATCATCATTATATACGGGATCATCCCAGGTACAGTCCACATAATAATGATCGCCTTCATAATCCTCTTCGTGCAGGCTGACGAGGTTCCAGGCATGATTGTTCGCTCTGCTGGTGACCAGGTCTGTAGGAACCCCGGCACGGTTGGCCAGGTCAGAAAAAGCCAATGAATAGCCCTGGCACACGGCCACGTGAAGCACCAATGCCCCGTAAGCCGTATAAGATATATCAGGTATATTGTTGGGGTTGGAAGAATATGTCAGATCGTACTGGCAGTGCGTCACCAGATAATCATGCAGGAAGAAGATCCTCTGTTCATCATCCCATTCGGGATTTATCCTGCAAAGGATGGCGGCCACCACAGCCTCATATTCCGCCTTCTCATCAGCGGCATTTTCAGCATACAGGATATCGACCGCTTCAGCGTTCCCGTCCCCATCCAGGACAGCATTGGCGCCTGTGACAGTGAAATAGGTCGCATTGTCATTCAGGATATCCGACACTATATCCGTGACTTCAGAAGCAGTGAGCCTGGAGCCTTTGATATTGACGGAGTCTTTTCCGGATGCGATGGCACTGTCGATCAGGTCATAGACTTCATCCTGCGTGAGAGAGTCCGGAGATAAGGCGTCACCTGCAGCGCTCAATGGATCATCCTGCTCATCAGCCTCCGGGAATCCCCCGAACTGTATCGTGTGTTCCGCCAGATCAAGTGCTACCGTAACCACGCCCCGGTTTCCGTATGAAGATACGGCTCCTGCACTTACACCGGTCTCACTTCCGATTTCGCTCCCGGAAATGTTACCGGCATCCATATAATTCCCGGAACTGATACCGGTATTATTGACGTCAGCGCCATTATAGATGTTCAGCCCTGCGGCCAGCGCCGCGCCGGACATGTTTCCTGCGATCAATGCCGAAGCAACTATTCCAGAAAGTGTTTTGATCAGTAATCCCTTTTTCATCTTTCAGCCTCGCCTTTCCTTTTCCGGGTATTCCTGTGTATCGTTCTTATCATTTTTTCATTCTTTGATCCGGCCATAATACTCCTTTATCTCCTTCATCCTGCCCATCTGATCTACAGTAAACGGGCATCTGCTGTTACAATGTCCGCAGCCGATACAGTCAGAGGCATTCTTTTCAAGTGTCCGGT
>JAEELB010000185.1 GCA_016288705.1 Lachnospiraceae bacterium
CAGCAGCTTGGCGGAGGAATGGAACGAGATGCCCAGATGACGGATCTTCCCTTCTTCCTTCCATTTCTTCGCATGATCAAAGAGGTGCGTCGTCTTTACGATACCGCCTTTTCCGTCATAACCATCATAGAGCACGTTACTGATGTTATGCAGAAGATAATAATCAATATGATCCACTCCCAGATTATCCAGCTGTCTCCGGAAAACACTCTCTATCCTGTCCTCCGGCACAAGGTTGAAGGTCGGAAATTTCGTTGCCACAGTAAAACTGTCTCTCGGATGGCGTTCGACCACCGCTTTTCTTGTCGCCGCTTCGCTTTCTCCGTTGTGATAAACAAAGCTGGTGTCGAAGTAGGTATAACCCGCTTCCAGAAATGTATCCACCATCGCATTCAGCTGTTCATGATCAAAATCCGTCGGGCCGGATATCACCGGCAGCCTCATCATACCAAATCCCAGGTTCTTCATTTTCAGTCTTCTCCTTTGCCAGCATTATTTAATTCTTATGTTTACTCTATACAGATTTTAGCTGCACAGTATTCTTCTACACCGCCCGGAACGGGCGGGCTCTTTTGTTTTTAGCGCGACCGATATGATCGCCGGTTTTGCCGTTTTTATCGGGTCGCCAAGGCCCCGACGCGCTCTTCCTCATGAAGCCAGGGCGGAACAAAACTCTTCAAACTTCGACTGCGTCCCATAGGACTCGAAGGAAAACTGCTGATACTTCCCTTTATCATTCGTCCAATACAGATACAGCCAGGGGCCGGTTCCGCCGGAGTCGGCAGACTCCTCCCTCGCCCTGACCCGGCCGCCGTTTACGAGTTCAGCAAACTGGGCCCATTGCTCATCCGTAAGTTCCACGGTTCCGATCCTGGTCGCGTCGTCTTCCGTACAGGGGCCGTAATCATCCTTACGCTCTCTGGTCTCGTGGAAGAACATATGCTTCCCGTCCTCATCATAAAACCTGTACCGCTGATAGTATGCATCATAGTTTATATTCTCAACGGTATAATAAAAATCAGTGATATCTCCCGTCCGTATATCCCTACCGACTATCTTTTCGCTGCTGAACAAAGGCATATCCGGCGACCCCTCCTTTACCCCACAACCGGCCATCAGGGCGACAAATAAAAGCAGCAATATTCTAATTTTTCCACTTTGACCCGTTGGATACATAAATTACCTCAATCAACGACCGTCAACGAAAATTCAGAACATATCCACATGGTATAGTTTTTTATCAACACCACACGACGGACAAACAAGTTCCTTATCTTTACGGTAGGGTTTCATGCAATCCTGATTCATGATAGATCCGTTCCGCGAATGCTCGATGGCAAATCTCACCCACTTACGACCCTTCTGAAAGCGTTTATTCGCTGATTATACGAGGATGCTCGTACAGCCGCTCTGTTTTTTTTGCATCCTATGTCTGCTCCCTGATAACATCAGCTACAACCCATGAGCCTTTTTTCGTAGAACCCTCGCGCTTTAACGCATTCTTTTTCTTTAGATTATCGATTGCATACTGCACACCACTTCTTGACATTCCAATACGCGCCGCAATATCTGTTATCGTAATCTGCGGGTTCTTCATTAACACTTTGATAATACTCTTTTCCGTATCAGTCAATTTAGTTTCTATACCAGTTTCTATACCAGTTTTTTGCTGTTCTATACCAATATGTTTGTCTGCTTCTTTCTTCAAAAATCTTGGATGAACCGGTATCGTTACACACACAGACTGTCTGTCGTTGTCTGTCTCAAAGGTTGCAGAAGGAGATCCGTTCCTTTCAAGTTCCTCCTGTATAGTCGGAATTCCTGTACAATGCCCCTCGCAAAGCTCCAATTCATGCAGGAATTCACCCAGTCGTCTGTTTCGATAATATCTGGATCTGAATCGCTTTCCTTCTTTGATGGCAGCATCCGAAACAGATCTGTCAATTCCCGGACAATTGATGATTCTGATACATTCCGGCTCAATCTCTATTGTTACCGGCTCATATTTTGAATAATCCCGGTGATAAAATGCGTTTACCACAGCTTCTTCTATGGCATTATACGGATAGCTGGTGCTTGTCTCCGATTCCATTCGGTTACTAACCTTATCAACGATATTTTCAATCGCCATATCTTTTATTTTTTCCATAGTTCGTTTTATAATCTGTGGAATGGTGCCCCTGATCGGCGGAACCTCAATAAAGCTGTTGGGATTCTTTATACTCCCCTCCGGAAACCTCACGATATCCACCTCTGTATACGGAAAGAATTTTTCCGGTTCTTCACAGAACATCATGAGAGCAACGTTTCTTATCCTGTGCATTTCAGGTGGTCCGGACAGTAACTGCATCTCATCAAGCACTGCCTCTACCCCTCTGACTCTCACTTGTCCGGCAAGACGACTTCCTGTTGTTTTCAGATGGTCTGAAAGCAGTGTTTCCGAAATATCTTCCATTCTCGCGCGAGAATTACCCAGCATATCGAAGGGCTCATTTCCTGCCATTGCGTAAAGCTCCTTCTCCTGCTCCGGTGTGGCCACAACAGAACTTGTGGTATATCTGATCCGCACCTTTCCGTTCTTATCTTTCTTTGAAGTAACATTATCCGGCACCTTATACGGTCTCTGAGTTCCGGTAGGAACCCAAAGAGCTATGATTCGTTTACCGTCAGCTTCTTCCACCGAAACCTTAGCAGAATATGCAGGATTGATCTTTTTGTCATAGCCCACCATATCCTTCTGAATATGATCCAGAAGATTCTCCGGAACGCCAAGTACCGGTCTGACAGCCACGCCATCCTCTTCCCGAACTCCGATCAGGATATATCCACCACCTTGATTATCAAAATCATTGGCATAGGCACAGATAGACCTGTAAATATCATCAGGATTCCACCCCTCCTTGAACTCTATACGGTTTGATTCAATTCTTTCCTTTTTGAGCAGTGTCTCAATACTGATTTCAAGTGCCATTTACTACCTCACCCGTTCTTTTTTCAAAAAGCTACACATGTGTAGCCAATCTCTTTTGCCTTAAAACCGCCGGTGTTGCCTGAACACAGGTAACCGACTATAATGACCACGATATCCTATAGAAAGAAAGGGGGCATCCTAAAAGCGATATCGTGCACCAACACGTTATCCAGGATGCCTCCAACCAAGAACACATAATCTTTTAGCGAATTACCGATTGGAACGCAAGCCTGATACTGATATGCAGTGCAGAGGGCAAAGCCCTCTGCATTTTCTCACAATGATCAATGGTCTCGTTCATGATCCTCCAAGGCAAATCCGCATTAACGGCTTCGATCAACGGATACGCTGCGATCTGTGAAATGATCACTGTCCCGTATAGGTCAGGACGCCGGTGTAGTTCGGGGTCTTTCCCGTGGTGCAGCCCTCGAGGCTTATGGTGTAACTGCCGTCCCCGTTATTCACGATGGAACGGGCGATCTGCTTCTTCCCTTCGGTAATGACCTTGTAGGAGGGCTTTTCGGTCTTGTTTATATAGGAAATTTTCACGTTCTTGATCTTCGCCGTGGTCACACCCTTCTTCGTCGTAAAGCTCAGGTTCACTGTCAGGAGGTTCCCTTCTTCGTCCCTGAAAACCACAGCCTTGCTGTTTTCGGTGTCCATCTCCGGATCATAGGTGAAAGTCGAGATGTCCCTCTTCAGGATCTCAAACTTTATCCGGCTGCCCTCCTTCTTCAGTTCCTTATTTGCCTTGGACAGAGCCTTTGATACCGCGCTCTTTTCTTTCTTGCCCAGAGCCTTGTAAAGCTCTGATTTCTTGTCCAGGGCCAGTTTCAGATAGAAATAAGGCTTGTCCGCAGAGGCGGTCTTATTGTTCTTGTAGACGTAGGACACCTTGTACATGGGAGTCAGGCCATCGACCGTCAGCAGGATGTTCGCCGATGTGGTCTTCTTCTGGCTGTCCTTGAGGCCCGGGCCTTCAACCGTGTACTCGTTCCCGTCGGGATCCTGATACACGAGTGTGTCTTTGACCACGTGCTTCTTTCCGTCATAGTAAACAGGAGCCGTAGACTTGGCCACTGACAGCCCGATGTCCTTTCCGTCAGCGCCGGGCAATCCTGGAAGATCAAGCTCCAATACTTCCGGATCAGGCTCCGGCACTGCCACGGCCAAAGCCTTCCCGGCTTCGTGGGTCGCAGTCTCCTTCAGGCGCACGTAGTATGTTCCGGCTGTAAGTCCCGTGATCTCCGCTCCCGTGCAGGCTGTCCAGGTGGCGGAACCGGGATCGGCGGAATACTCCATATCCGAAGTCACTCCCGTGATCCTGCCATCGTTTCCGCTCCGGGAAACAGGCGCGATGCCAATAAGACCTGTGGGCGCATCAGGACCGATCGCCTTCCCTATGCTCCATGAGATCGCCTTGTCTTCCGTCGTTCCATCGCTCCATACATGGGTATCACTGTCTGCAAGAGATGCAGTGGCAGTGTAGTTTCCGACTGCCGTTCCTGTGTTCCCGGTGATGGTGTAGCCGTC
>JAEELB010000186.1 GCA_016288705.1 Lachnospiraceae bacterium
CGGGAGATTTTATATCGACCTTTTCCCCGTTCACGTAGATATCACCGCTCTGCTTGGGATCCGCTCCGACTATGGCCCTGGCGGTCTCAGTACGTCCGGCGCCCATAAGTCCCGAGAACCCGAGGATCTCGCCCTTTCTGAGTTCAAAGGACACATCCTGCACCATACGTCCGGCGTTCAGGTGCTCCACCTTAAGCACGACAGGGGCGTCGGGGGCGACCATGCTGTGGCTCTTCGGCTCTTCATAGATCACGCGGCCCACCATCATGTTGATGATATCTTCCTTCGTGCATTCGCTGGTGAGAAGGGTACCCACATAGGATCCGTCTCTCATGACCGTGACCCTGTCGGTTATCACCTTTATCTCGTCCATCCTGTGGGATATGTAAATGATACCCATGTTCTGGGCGCGGAGATCGCGTATTATATTGAAAAGATCGTCGATCTCTTTTTCCGTAAGAGCCGCGGACGGTTCATCAAAGATTATGACCTTGCATTCGTGGGAGATGGCTTTTGCGATCTCGCACATCTGCTGTTTTCCGACCGTCAGGTCGCTCATCTTCGTCCGGGGATCTATGTTTATCCTGAGCCTGTCGAAAAGCTTCTGGGATTCCTCGATCATTTTCCTGTCGTCGATCCGTATCCCCTTCATGAACTCCCTGCCGATGAATATGTTCTGAGCAACCGTCAGGTCGCCTATCATGTTCAATTCCTGATGGACTATGACGATCCCGGCGTCCTGGGCTTCACGGGTATTGTGGAACTCCACATCCTGGCCCTGATAAGTGATAGTGCCTTCGTCCTTTTTGTAGATGCCCGTCAGCACCTTCATGAGGGTGGATTTTCCGGCGCCGTTTTCTCCCATGAGCGCATGGACTTCGCCGGTCTTAAGTTCGAAATCCACGTGATCGAGAGCGTGAACGCCGGGGAAGGACTTGTCTATGCCTTTAAGCTCCAGTATCGTCTCCCCCGCCCTGGGATTTGCCAGATGATGCCCTGAGGGCGCTGATGACTGTGCCGCTCCGCCGGCATTATTCTCAGAAGACTTTGCAAGATCGATCTTATTATCAGACATTTATGCTCCCTCCCTCAGTTCTTGCGCCGTCTGGCCACAACGTCGGCGTACACAGCCGCGATGACTATGATGCCGGTGATTATCAACTGATAGTCCTTGGTCAGCTTGAGAGCCAATATGCCCTCCTGTACCAGGGAAATGATGAGCACCCCTATGACGGTGCCGCTGATGGACGCCAGACCGCCGGCCATGGATGTGCCTCCCATGACGCAGCCCGCTATGGCTTCGTTATTGTACTGGTCGCCGTAATTCGGCTGAACCGTGGTGTAGCAGGCCACAAAGAATATGGCCGCGCATCCCACCAGGATCCCGCATATCACGTAGGCCAGCATCTGCCACTTCTTCGTATTCACGCCCGAGAGCCTGACCGCTTCCTTATTGCTACCGAGGCAAAGGATGTATCTCCCGGCTTTCGTATTGTTCAGGATGATCGCGCAGGCCCCTGCAACTATGGCGAAAATGATAAGCCCCGTGGGTATCCCGTTAAATCTGGCAAGGTTCCTGAACCAGCCGCCGGGCGCATCCCCCTGGGGGAAGGTCTGCTGTATGCTCTGCGTAAATATGGACGCGGCGCCCTTCGCTATATTCATGGATGCCATGGAAATGATGAAGGGCGGGATATCCTGATAGGCCACCATGTAGCCATTAAACATGCCGAAGACAAATCCGACCAGAACGCTGATCACGAGACACACCCCCATGGGCAGTCCGTATTTGCTGAAGAAATTTCCCGCTACCAGGGCGCAGGCGAACATCACGGGTCCTATGGAGAAATCGATGCCTCCGGTGGCTATGACAAAGGTGACCCCCAGCGAGAGGAACCCAAGGAAATAAACGTAGTTGAAAATACTCATTATGTGGCTCAGACCCCAGAAGTTCTTGATCGTCACGCAGAAGACAACGTAGAGGAGTATCAGAACCCCGATCAGCACGACACGGTTAAACCCTAATTTTTTGACGAGTGGATTTTGTTTGAATTTGTCCAATGCCTTTCCTCCCGATATATGTGTTGTTTATTGAAACTGCATAAAGCGAAACGTTCCGCTCTCAATGATTATGAAGTAAATCAACGAAAATGTCAACCTTTTTTTCCAATTCCAAAAAGCGTTTTATTTCGTGAGGGCGTCCGGCTTAACGCCTCACCGTGTAATCGCCCCTCACCAGATATTTGTACGAGGTCAGTTCCTTAAGCCCCATGGGGCCCCGGGCGTGGAGCTTCTGGGTGCTGATGCCTATCTCCGCCCCGAATCCGAACTCCCCTCCGTCCGTAAATCTAGTGGAAGCGTTCACGTACACACAGGCGCTGTCCACAAGTTTCTGGAACTTTTCGGCGTTTTCACTGTTTCCGGTCATTATCGCATCGGAATGCTTTGTATGACAGGCGTTGATGTGATCGATGGCTTCGTCCACGCTGCCGACTATCTTCACCGACAGTATCAGCGCCAGATATTCCGTGCTGAAATCATCGGCGGAGGCCTCCTTAAACTCAGGAACAATGGCTCTTGCCTCCCCGTCTGCCCTGACCTCCACATCGTTTTCCGACATAGCTTTCCAAAGCGCCGGCAGGAAAGCGGGTGCAATATCCCGGTGCACCACCAGCGATTCCACTGCGTTGCACACCCCGGTCCTCTGTGTTTTCGCGTTAATTATCACTTCTATGGATCTGTCGATGTCAGCGCTCTGATCCACGAAAATATGGCAGTTCCCCGATCCTGTTTCTATCACGGGTATGGAGCAGCCCTCCTTTACCGCGGCGATAAGCCGAGCGCTCCCTCTGGGGATCATCACATCCACATACTTATCGAGGTGCATAAACTCTCCGGTGACACTTCTGTCCGTGTCCTCAATCAGCTGAAGGACGTCCGGATCCTCTCCCGCATCACGGATCGCCGCCCTTATTGAATCCGCGATGGCGCTGCAGGACCTGACGGCGTCGGATCCCCCCTTCAGTATCACCGCATTTCCTGATTTATATCCTATGGCAAAGGCGTCAGCCGTCACATTCGGTCTGGCTTCGTAAATGATGCCCACAACTCCGAGGGGCACTGACACCTTGGTCACACTTATCCCGGAAGGCCTGTCAAACCGGTCCAGCACGACCCCAACCGGATCTTCGAGGGCAGCCGTGTTCCTGATCCCCTCCGCCATTCCTCTTATCCTGTCATCGTTCAGCTTGAGCCTGTCAAGAAGTCCTTCGGAAAGCCTGCCTTCCGCAGCCTTCATATCCCCGGCATTTGCTTCGAGAATTCTGTCAGCGTCAGCCACGAGCCTGTCCGCCGCTTTTCCGAGGATCTCATTTTTTCTCCGGGAATCGGTGACAGACAGCTTCCTGCCCGCTCTGACCGCATTTTCCCCCATTTTCACCAGATCCGTCATGATCATCCTCCCCGTTTCATCATTTCATATCTTTTCCGCAGGGATCCCGCCACCGGAGGGCGGATAAATGAAGCGGAAACGACCGCAAAGCATTATACCACAGAAAAGGCATCGTGATCGAGTAAAGGGAAAATCCCCGGTGACAGCGCTGTTGTCGGCCCCGCAACCCGCATCCCGGATCACGCGCCCCCGGAGATCACGCGGTCCATCACGGCGTCCCAGGGATCCGATGGCACCTGTTCAACGATCTGGCAGGAAAAGCAGATACCCGCCTTGAACGCTGCTTCCTTCCCTTTCAGATACCTGTCATAGAACCCCCTGCCGTAACCGATCCGCCTTCCCCGGGGATCGAATACCGCCCCGGGAAGGATCATGTATACATCATCGAAAGAGCCGTCGAATCCGATATTGGTCGTGGGCTCCGGAACTCCTCTGTATCCCGGAGCCAGATCGGCAGCGCCGAGAATCCGGAAGAATTCCATAGAACCGTTTTCCTCGTCCACGATCTTCGGAGCGTAGACCCTGTGTCC
>JAEELB010000187.1 GCA_016288705.1 Lachnospiraceae bacterium
ATTTGTCGGAGGCCGTGGAATCAATGGTGGCCGCATCGGGATGTATGTAACCCTTCTGATACCACTTGTGGAGCAGTCTGTACCTGTCCATCAGTTCTTCGCATTCCCAAAGGGGAATGGCTTTCGGATGCTCCTGACCGTAGGGTATCACAATGACCGGATCCACAATGCGTTCAAGAAAATTGTAGAACCCGGCCAGCCCGCCCTTGTCCATGGCCAGAGGATATTTTTCCGGGTAGTCTTCCTTGTACGCGGCCAGGTAGGGCTCAAGATCAGCAAAGGACATGGTTTCCGGGATCTTCATCCCCTTCTCCCCCTCGAAATAATCCGAATTGAACCGGAACAGGTTCTCCGCCCCCATATCCTTCAATGTGGGGATACCGTATATCCTGCCGTTGACCTTCGCGCAGTCCCAGTAATCCCCGACAGCCTCGTACAAAGCGGGGGTTTCGGTCCTGACGAGATCCGTTATGTCATAGTACAGCCCGGCCGGGGCGTTTTTGTCGAACTGATTGAGCCAGGCGCAGGTGTAGATCATGTCGTAATACTCACCGCTGGCCATTATCAGGTTTATCTTTTCCTTGGACTGGAACTCAAGTCCCGCGGTGATGCCGATCTTTTGTTCCGAATACTTATTTGCGGCGGAGATGACTTCCCGGGCGTCCAATGGCACGCTCCCGTTATCATAGGTCACCATCCGGAGTTTCACGGGTTCAGGGGCATCGGAAAGCGTGCCGTCCCCGGAGGAACAGCCGGCGATCAGAACTGATATGATGAAAATAAACCATATCATGCGCTTCATATGCATAACCCCTCTTCGACCTTATCCGCCACGCCTGTCACCCCTTTAAGGAACCCACGGTCATGCCTTTCTTCAGAAATTCCTGGAAGAAAGGAAACAGTACCATCACCGGCAGGATCACAAGCACCACCATCGCCATCCTTATCGTCACCGCGGGGGGTGAATAGGACTGCATTCCGGACATGTACTGTGCGTCCATTGTAATGGTCTCAATGCTTCTCTCCATATTGACCAGCACGTACTGAAGCGGGTAGAGCTCGGTATGGTTGCTGTCGAGATACAGCAGGGAAGGGTACCAGCTGTTCCAGTACAAAAACATCTGGAACACCGCCACGGTCATTACGACGGGTCTGGACACCGGGAGAGCGATCCAAAGGAATATCTGGGGCTGGGATCCGCCGTCAAGCTTCGCGGCCTCGATCATCTCGCCGGGAAGCGAATCCTTGAAATAATTACGCATTATCAGGATATACCAGGTGGAGCACAGGCCCGGAAGGATCAGGGCCAGATATGTATTTCCCAGATGCAGCAGCTGCGTGTTGATCATGTAGCTGGACACCAGACCGCCCGAAAACAGCATGGGTATCATTATGAAGACAAAGAGCGCATTGCGGTACCGGAAATCCTTTCTGGACAGGGCATAAGCCATGGGGCACATGACGGCAAGCCCGAGAACTGTTCCCGCAACGGTTATCAGGACGGAGTTCAGGAACGCCCGTCCGAGGTATGCCCCGGAACCGGCGATATACCGGTAGGCCTCAAGAGAGAAGGACCTCGGAAAGAAACTGTAGCCCGCGGCCGTCACACTCTCCTGTGAAGACACGGACACGATAAAGACCAGAAGGACAGGCAGGAACACCAAAAACGCAAGCAGGGAAAACAGGGCGCTCACCACCCTGTTCACACCCTTTGAATATGCGCTGTCTTCAGGTCTTACATAATCATCCATACGATCCTGCCGATCCCTGATCCCGGAAACGATTCCGAAGATACGGTTCAATGTCTTTCACAGCCCCCCCGGAACAGGAAACTGTTGTCACCGGTTCTTAAGTCTTTCCAATATCTCCTCGCAGGTAATGCTGTCAACGTCGTCGATCGATCTGCAGAGGGCCGCCAGATCCTCTTCCAGTTCCGCGGGCCATGCGTATTTTCTGAGATCATCTCTCACTTCCTCCATGCCGTCCATATCCAGGCTTTCACAGGCCTCTCCCAGTTTCCGGAGGGCTTCCGTCAATTCTTCCCCGGGAAGCGCGGGCAGATCGACGGCTTCCTCTTCCAGCTCGGGATAAAGCGGCTTGAGACCGTCCAGCAGACAGGTGAAAAGTGTGAGCATGTCTTCGGTATTATCCCTGATATATTCAAGGTCTCCCCTGTTACCCGCGTCCTCAAGGGCTTCCGCCATATCTCCCAGCTCGTGGGCCCCTATCTGCCTTGAGCTGCTCTTGAGGGCGTGCACGCGTATGGTGAAGTCCTGTATGTCTTCATTTGTGTAGGCTTTCAGTATGCCGTCGTACTTTTCTTTGCCGGATCTGCAGTACTCTCCGACGATCTCCCTGTACAGCTGAGGTGATCCGAGTGCTTTTGCGGCGTCATTTGCGTCCAGCATCTCGTGACTCATGAGAGGATCGGAGGGATCCACCTCTGCCATGGCCTTCTGGACCGTGCCCTTCTCTATCTTTTCCTTTGGAAGCCACTTCTTGATCTTCGCCACCATCTCCTTGATCTCCACCGGCTTTGCGATGAAATCATTCATCCCCGCCTCCAGGAAAAGCTTTCTGGATTCCTCAATGACATTGGCGGACAGGGCTATGATGACCAGCTCATCGGGGCCGGCGATCTCATTTCTGATGATCTGGGTGGCGTCCACGCCGTCCATCTCCGGCATCATGTGATCCATCAGGACTATATCGTATTTTTCGTTTCGTATCTTTTCTATCGCTTCCGGACCGCTCAGGGCGGAATCAACGTTCATCTGCATCGGGGCAAGAAGCCCTTCCGCGATGGTTATATTGATGGCGTTGTCGTCCACAACGAGTATCTTCGCCGTGGGGGCGGTGAAGGTGATGTTAAAGGCCTCCTCCACCTCAAACAGCCGGAGCTCCTCATCATTATCATTCAAAAGCTTTACCATTCCGAGAGTTGTCACCGGCCTTCTCAGGGTATGGAGGTTGCTCCTGTCCGACTTGAAGGAGGAGTTGTAATCCGCCAGGACTATTCCCGTCACCCCGGGATTCCTGTCCAGAAATTCCCGGACCAGATCGTTGTAACGTCCCTGCTCAAAGAACAGATAATCCTTCCTGCCTTTAACCGGCCTGTACTCCGAGAGATCGGAAATGATCACGTCTTCGACCCCGAGACTCTCAACCTCTTCACGGAACAGATGCACTCTGTACCCGTCGTCATCAAGGATCACGGCCCTCTTCTTCCCGGGATCCTTAAGCCTCATATCCACGGTGGGATCCAGCACCTTCTGGGGGATAGTGAACCAGAAGTCGGAGCCTTCTCCGTAGACCGACTTCACGCCGATCTCGCCGCCCATGGCCTCCACAAGCCTTTGGGAAATGGCAAGCCCGAGTCCCGTCCCCTCAACGGAACGGTCCTTCCGTGAATCCAGCTGCTGAAAACTGATAAATATCTTTTCCAGATCCTCTTCCCTTATGCCCATACCGGTGTCCGTCACATGGTAAGTCATGTTTACCGTGTCGTCGTCTTTTCTTTCGCAGGTCACCAGAAGTCCCACGCTTCCCTCCGAAGTGAACTTGATTGCGTTCCCCGTAAGATTAATAAGGACCTGCCTGATCCGCATGGCGTCGCCGCAGAGGGCGTGGGGGATATCCGTGTCCGACACGACGAAAAGCTCCAGATTCCTGCCTCCGATCCTGGTCTCCAGGATATTGGAGATGTCATTGAATTCGCTGGCGGGCTCGTACCTCTCGGAAACAAGATCCATCTTGCCGGATTCTATCTTCGAAAAATCAAGGATATCATTGATGATATTGAGGAGATTTCTGCCGGACTTCTGGATCTGTGACAGGCATTCCACCGCATTTGGCGGAAGATCCTCTCTCATGGCGATCTCCGCCATTCCGATGACCGCATTCATGGGAGTCCTTATCTCGTGGGACATGTTTGCGAGGAAATCAGACTTCATGCGGGCTTCCCTCTCCAGCTCCTGGCTGATCTCCTCCATCTTCCGTGTCTTCATTATCGATTCGGCGATGTCGGCCAGAAAGACCTTGCCGTAATATACGATAGCGTTGATGGTCAGAAGCATGAGGATAACACCCTCGGTCCTCAGCACCAGATTTGAGTGATAATACTCGTTCCGGGCAGGCAGGAGATACTCCCCGTTCACGATCCAGGAGATCGCCATGGACACCAGGATCCCGATGGTAGTACAGAAGGTGACCACCTCGTCAAAGAAGAGAGCCTCGATCATGACAAACAGGAGGGAAAAGCCCCAGAAATCAGACAGGGGCCAGATATAAGAGATCATATTCCACTGTATTATGACCTCGATCATTATGAACCACTTCGCCTGGGCAAACTTTTTCGGCAGGAGCCTTCCGTCTGTTCCGTACCCGGTCCTGATAAAATACTGGCCCATCAGGAGGAAGGACAGATCCACCAGATTGAAAGCCCACATCGCCGCCACATTGACGCCGGGATAAAGGCCCGTGTAATGCAGTATGGTGATGGTGAGGGGAGCGCAAAGACAGATAAAGGGAATGATCAGGATCACGCCCTTGAACACCTTGTTTGAATACGCCTCGACAATGGTGTTTCTCATTTTGTCGTCTATGGCTTTTTCCCTGCGAAACCTCATACAAATCCCCGCTCTGAAGAACGTCCGCCGTGACGGATCGTTCTGCTCCCGCGCAACGCCCGGCGGAAAACAGCCGATACAGAGTTCATTTTATCACATGGCGGGGGATTATTCCATACGGGTTCCGGGCAGGCGGAAAAACCTGCAGGTCACGGCAGGAAAGAACCTCCGGCTCCGCAGGGCGGGGGGACGGTCAGCCGTGTTTAGCGTGTAAGATTCGCAGAGATCCCTTACTCCGCAGGGCGGGTCTCAGTTTGCCGGAGCAGAGGCGTCCGCAGAGCTCTCATCAGCCTTATCCGCCGCCACATCCTCCGCGGTAAAGTTGAAAGCAGAGAATATGCTGCTGCCGGTGGCGTAGACGGTAGAGGAGTCCCCGATCCG
>JAEELB010000188.1 GCA_016288705.1 Lachnospiraceae bacterium
AAGAGGTCGGAAGCGGTATACCAGTCCCTGAGCTTTTCCTTCCCCGCGAAGGGGCGTCTGTTCAGCGGATCCCTGCTGCCCCGGGAGCCGGGGCCATGTTCTGAATCGCCGCCGTCCGAAGCGTTTCCGCCCACCACATAGAACCCGGTGCTTTCCTTCGTGTCCGGGTAACGTTCACGCATGAGAGGAACTGCCTCCTCCAGCACGTCAAAGCCTTTTCTGTGAATAAACTGCCCCACGGAGAGCACGACTTTCTCTTCCGTTATCCCGAGCCTCTCTCTCGCCCCGGCTTTTTCCGACGGAGAGGGAGGACTGTCAGGCAGATCAGCGGCTTTCACGGATGAAAAGGGATACCTGAAAATAAGATCCCTTTTCGCGCCGTAAGTCATCAGATATCTGTCGCAGAGTTTTCCCGTGGACATCCAGGCGGAGGCTTTGGAGATAAAATCTCTTTTGACGCCCTCCTTAAAACCCCTGCCGCTTCCGGGTATGCCGCCGTCGGTGCTCAGGATGAACCTTCTGCCCCGTGAATAAAGATGCTTTATGGCGTACATTCCCGTCAGTGAAGAATAGAGCGCGATAACGATGATATCGAAATCCCGGTCCAGATACTTTACGACTCCCGGGCAGAAGGCGTCTGCCCCGGAATAGGTCAGACCCTTTAGAAATACCGCTCTGTAATCCTTTGCTCCTTCACCCTTCCAGGCTTTATTTCTCGATCTGTCACTCTCCCTCTCGTAAAGGACGGTGAGATCGCACCGCTTTCCCAGTTCGTTAAAGAAGGCGGTCCTGTAGGGCGAAGGGATATTGGCGGTAAATAATACCTTCAAGTGACCGTCTCCCCCGCGGCTTCAAACATGCGCCTGTATCCGCTCTCGCATCCGGCGCCGCCCAGCTCCCGGGCATAAGCGAAGGCCGCTTCCGAGGTCCTTCCGAAGGTCTCCCGGTCCATCAGGGCGTAATCCCTTATGTGCCTCCCGAAGGCAGAGTGATCCTCAAGTCCGCATTCAAAGCCCGCGCCATTCTCCTCCACTCCGTGCCAGGAAGTCCTGTCGCTTATCAGCACGGGACACCCGGCCAAAAGAGCTTCATATATGGCGTGGCCGTAATTCTCACCGAGGGAATCCATGATGAGCACGTGTTCATCTGCCCTCAGGGTTTCAACCACCCGGTCTGAGGGGATGAGCCCCCGGTATTCCCAGGAGACGTTCTCAGGGAGCCTGTCCAGGAGTTCCCTGCACTCCTCATAGTAAGCGGGGTCGTCCATTCCTCCGTAGATAGAGAACGAGATCCTGAGCCCCTCCGTATCCGTGTGGAGCAGAGCCTTTACCGCTCCCTTCAGATTCTTGACCTCGGCGATACGTCCGAGATAGAAAAGCCTGAGTTCACCCGCCGCCTTGCCCTTTGCGGGGGGGTCCCCCACAACCTTCACCGGCAGGTCCCTTGCCACATAGAAGGAGCCGGTGTTCCGGATCTCCCTTTTCACATCGTTTATCTCCTGTTCGGAAGAACAGGACCAGGACACGCCGCCGAAGCAGCCTGTCCTGTCCATGATAGTGGTGTATGCTTTCTTTTTGGGATATTTTATATGGAACTCATCATGGGCAAATAAACCCATGGCCGCCACCAGGACGGGCTTGTCCAGCATTCCCATGCGCTTCATGAGAAGGGTCTTCCTCGCGTAATCGTTGAAGCATCCGCAGAGGTAGATGAGATCCGCCCTGTCGCTCAGCTTTTTTATTATCCTGAAGGAAAAGCCATGGGGCTTCACATAGGCCACACGGGCGTTCCCCACCCGGTTCAGGGCGCCTTTCCTTATTCCCGGGTAGGGTTTTGTGTCTCCCCTGTCCCTGTCACAGGTCAGGATGATAAAGTCGTAGTCATCCCCGAGCCTGTCCGTCAGGTTCTGTATGCTCCTGACGGGACCGCCGTCCCTGAAGCCCGGAAGATACCTTCCCATTATGATGAGGATCCGCTTTTTCGACATTCCGTTCAGGGAGCCTTATTCACCTTCATGGTGCAGGACACCTTGACATTGCCGAAGTATGCCGTGATCCTGGTGCTTCCCTTTCCTTTCAGGGTTATGACCCCTGTCTTTTCATCGATCACAGCCACGGCAGGCTTGCTGCTCACCCATTTATCCACATCCAGCAGATCGTAATCCTGTGACACAAGGTACTTATTTGCGTTTACCTCTTTGTCTATGTCGTTTACGGTGTAGGTCTGTGTGAATTTAAGTTTGGGCTTGTTCACAACGGTGACGAGGTTTGTGGACAGGGTCCGGACATCCTTTTTGCTCTTTTTGTCAAGAGCGTTGATATAGGTTTTCCCGGCCTTTTTCGCGGTGATCTGTCCCTTCTTTGTCACGGACGCCACCTTTTTGTCGTCGGAGCTGTAATTATTGATGCCTGCCACTCCCGGGAACATTGAAGTTTCGGTATCCTTGATCTTCTGCCCTTTTACAAGGACTCTTCCCGCGGCCTGACGCTTTGCATTATAGGCTTCCACCACCTTGTCATAGGCTACGGCCAGCTCGTAGGAAGCGTCATATACGCTCTGCGGATCGGAATAATCAGCGTTAAGAGCCTTGTTGTAGGCGTCGTACAGCTTGCGCATCTTTGAAGTCCCGACGCCTCCGTTCTTGTCAGGATCGATGGCGCAGGCTTCCTCCATAAGGGCGTCGAGATAGGAATTCAGTCCTTCGTCCCTCAGGGCGGGAGTGATGGCGGGAGTCTTCCTGATCAGGCTCCCCGCCTGCTGTTCGTAACCGTAGGCGATATCTATAAGGTTCTTTTCATCTCCGTATCTTCCCACAAGGCAAAGTCCCACAGGAAGTTCCAGGGAGCCTTTGGAGGATGAGCCTTCATTTGCGGACACCGTCATAAAACCCATGGGTACATTGATATCCGGCAGCCCCAGGCAGGGACCGAAGGAGAAATTGTAGCCCGACCGGTTGCTGGCGAAATCGTAGTCTTCGGCGGTCTGGTCATATCCGGGACCTTCAAAATAAAGATACATGATCGCATCAATATCTTTGGATGCAAGGAGATCCGACACCTTTTTGCGGAACTTCAGAACACGGCTCCAGTCGGTGGGTCTCAGCCTTTTTTCTGCGCCGTAGGCGATAAACCCGTATTTAGGGTATTCGTTCCTGTCATACACGGCGGTGATATCATAGTCTCTCATGGAATCTCCGATATAACTGTCCAGATACCCCACATTGGGACCAGTGCTGAGGATGTCCTTCACCGTCTTGATACCGGAAGCGCTGCCGTACTTGTCCAAAAAGGTGTTTATTTCATATTCGAAAGGGTTGTAGCCGTCATCGGGCAGGTTGGAGTTGAGGGAGCTGTACAGATAAATCTCTTCATCCGAAAGAACGTCCGAAAGATCCACAAATTCCGCTCCTGCTTTCCTCATGGTCGCTCTGGCCTTTCTTACGAGAGCATAGGTCTTGTCAGGAAGTTCGGCAGGCTTGGGCAGGATCACGCGGGAATAATCGATATGTACGCCGGTGATCTCCTCGGAAAGCTCCGTGAGTTTGCTCGCGCTTAATGTAGCCTGATCAAAGGATGACTTCAGAAAAGCTATCCTCTTTCCTCTCAGCGAATCCTTTGAAAGACCGCCCGAATAGCCCGGGCCCAGAAGATTGTCTGCCTGCGCTTCCACGGTATAGTCGTCCTCCGTATCCGTTCCGGCCATGGCTTCGAGAACTATGGCAAGGTCTTCGGAGGTCTTCGCCATGGGTCCGGTGGTATCCCTGCTGCCTACAAGGGGTATCACCCCGCTTATGGAAGTCAGCCCCTTTGACGGTCTGATGCCGAACAGATTGGACCAGGAAGCGGGATTCCTTATGGATCCGCCGGTATCCGTTCCGAGTCCTGCCGCTGCAAAATTGGATCTGACCGCGGTACCGGTGCCTCCGGAGGATCCTCCCGGGGCCCTGTCGGGGTTGTAGGCGTTGTGGGCATCGCCGCCGAGGGTGGAGTGGGAATCAATGGCGCTGGTGGCAAATTCGGACAGATTGGCCTTGCCGATGATCACGGCCCCCGCATCTCTGAGTTTCTTTACGGTTCCGGAATCCTCGTAGGCGATCAGATCCGCAAGAGCCACGGAACCTGCCGTGTTGGGCATCCCTGCTACGTTATAATTGTCCTTTACGATAATGGGGATGCCGTGGAGTTTTCCGCGGACAGTGCCTGCGGCCCGTTCTTCGTCCAGTTCCCTGGCATCGGCAAGAGCGTCTTCATTTATCCAGATCACGGAGTTCAGGTTCAGCTGCTTGTCGTAGGCGTTTATCCTGTCAATGTACATCTGGGTCAGTTTTTCGGAGGTCAAATGCCCCGCCTCCATCTCCGACTGAAGTTCGCTTATGGAAGCCTCCTGCAGATCGATGGTGGTAAAGAGATCCTCCAGCTGTTCTTCAGCGGTCACGTCAGGCAGGAAATCGTACTCCGGCCCCTTGGAATAAGACTCCGCAGGGAGCAGCCACTCCCCGGAGTAAGCCCCGGCAAAGCTTGCGGGCATAAGTGCTACAAGCAGCGCCAGTACCAGACCTGCTGCGATAAAACGTCTTTTGTGTTCATTCATATCTGCCTTCTCCCCTCATGTTTTCCAAACTGTTGGTCCACTGTTCCTGTATTTCCCATCCGGTCCGACCGACCTGTTGATCCGCCGTTCCTGTATTTCTCATCCGGCACGACCGACCTGTTGATCCGCCGTTCCGGTATTCCCATCCGGTCCGATGTCCCGGATCACAAGTCCGCGCCCGTTGCCCGGCCGCAGCCGGACAACAGACGGACCATGCGCCTTATTTCAGAGTGATCTCGCATACGGCAGTGTTCAGATCCGGGTCTTCGTCCTTTGCCTCGCAGACCACGGTGTAACACCCGGGAGCGGCATCCCCGGAAACACTGACCTTCCCGGTTTTATCATCTATCGTCACTCCCTTATGATCGTACTCGGAGATCCTCCATACCACCTCTGGCTTGTCCTTTTTAGGTGTGGCAAGTTTAAGCGCAACCGAGGCATCCTTCTTCGACGACGCCTTCGGGATGTTCACGCTGACAAAAGGCTTGCTCACAGTCAGGTACGGCTTGTCAGCCGAAACTGCCGCGGATCTCACCTGCACCTCCACCTTGTACTTCCCGGACTTTGCCGTCACGGTGCCTGAAGCTCCCGGCAGGGTCGCCACTACAAAGCCGGATCTGGACACCTTAAATCCCTTCCTTTTCACGCTGAAAGCGGGATCCCTGGGATCGGTATTGCCCGGAGTCGTATATACCTGGATATATGCCCCGTCTCCGACCTGCAGATCGGGAATACCGGCAACGCTCGATGAAAGGGTATGATTTGTCTTCTTCACTATCACCTTTGTATAAGCGGTGGCTTCCTTTCCGTCCTTGTCCTTTGCGGACCACATCACATAACAGGCGCCTGCATCCTTCGGCTCGAGTTCGAACGACGCCCTTGAAGCCTTTGTCCTGTCAGGATTATTGAACACGGGACCGGTCTTTACCACGAAAGCGCCCTTGTCCTTCAATATGTTCGCGCTGATGGTGACGTCCGCGCTTCTCAGTTCTTTGGGTATGGAAATATTGACCTTTTTGGTCCCGGTTTTGTCGGGCGCATCTTTAGTGAGCGTCACGGTTTTCGGAGCGGCTATCTTAAGGGCCTTCTTTCCGG
>JAEELB010000189.1 GCA_016288705.1 Lachnospiraceae bacterium
AGGGTGGCCATGGCGGATTATTACGGCTTCCCGGATTATGACAGCCACAGTGATGAGTTTTCCGCATCGGGGATAAGCAGGGATGATGTCGCCCTTATTTCCTCCGGGATAATGTACGCCGGGAGGAACCTGTCCGTCGACCAGTGGCGGGCCATGAGGGATGCGGCAAGGGAGGACAGCCGCGGGAGGGACCCGCTGTCCTCGAGGCTCATGCGCCTGCCTTCGGAATTTTCAAAGCTGTTTACCGACAGGAGTGTCAGGCCATACGCCCTGGCTGCGATACTGGTGAGCATTATCGCTCTTATTTCCGGAACGGGAAGGGATGCGGCCTTCTCCCTGGTTTCATTTGCGGTGCCCTATCTGATCCTCGGTATCAGGGGCAGGGTGCTGGACAGGGTGCAGACGCCCCTTCTGTCCATGTATGTCTGCGCGGTGGCGGCTTCGGTCTTTTTCGGGGACTTCAGGGAGAAGAGCAGGAGGTTTAAGGTTGTATCCTGCGTATTTGCGGTGGTGATGCTTTTGCCTTCCTTCATGAGTTATGCGCAGATCAGATCCGTGAGGGCGGACACGGCGTCGAAGCTTGAGATCTGGAGGGGGATCAGGGATCATTGCAGCGCGGATCCCGGGAAACTCTACCTTCTGACCCCGGGCTCTCAGACGCTTTATTATTATCAGGACAGGGTGCTTGAGACGGGAGTGGCGGCAAAGGAGAATTTCCTGTATCTGGGCTCCGGTCACATGATGAACCCAAATACGACGGAGAAGCTTGATGAACTGGGGATCTCGGATGTGATCGCAGACAGCATTTCTCCCGGAAATGATATATACTATCTCTTTGAAAAGGGCTGCTGTGATCCGGAGTCCGTTCTATTCCGGACTGCGGGAGCGGTTCCGGTGCTGAAGGACACCTTTGAGGCAGGCGGACATACCTTTGAGGAGTACATGGCAGAAGGCACGGGTTGAAGCCGCAGATCCCTGCGGCGGGGAGGCTGAAACGGGCAGGATACAGAAAGCTTCAAAAAATATAGCCGCGGGATATGTGGGACAGGCCATATCCTCTCTCATGGGCTTTGCCCTGCGGACGGTCTTCATCATGAGGCTGCCCGACACGCTCCTCGGGGTGAACGGCCTCTATTCCAGCATACTCTCCATGCTGTCTCTGGCTGAACTCGGTGTGGGGACCGCCATGAATTACAGCCTCTATGCCCCCATGGCCGCAGGGGATACGGAGAAGCTCAAGTCCTATATGGCTGCCTACAAAAAGGCCTACAGATATATCGCCCTTGCCATCGCGGCGATAGGCCTTGTCCTTACCCCCTTCCTGAAATTCATAGTGGGGGCCCAGGATCTGGTCACTGAACGGCAGCTGGTCTTTTATTATCTGATCTTCCTCTTCAACACCGTGAGCACCTATTTCGTTTCATACAAGTACGGGCTCTGCTGGGCGGAGCAGAAGAATTACATTCAGACCAATATCCTGACTGCCACGAAGATAGCCACTGCCCTGGCGCAGATGGCGGTGATACTGGCCACCGGGAATTTTACCGCCTATCTTTTGACCGGCTCCGCGGTGCAGGTGCTGCAGATCCTGTTCGTGAGCTTCTATCTGGACAGGAAATATCCCTATCTCCGGGACAGGGAGCATGAACCTCTCACTGCCGAAGAATCCGGAGAACTCAAAAACAAGACGAAGGCCCTGATGCTCCACAAGGTGGGAGATACCGCAAGGCTCCAGACCGACGCCATCATCATTTCATCCTTTATCAACGTTGTGGTAGTGGGCATCGTGGACAATTACAACATGATAATAAACACGGCTTCCTCCCTCGCGGGGGTCATCTTCAATTCCGTGATCACATCCTTTGGGAATCTGATAGCCACCGAGGACAGGGAAAAGCAGTATGACGCCTTCAGGATATACAGGTTCGCTGCGGTGTGGCTCTACGGTTTCCTGACTGCGGGCTTCTGTTCCCTCCTGACCCCTCTTGTGAGACTCTGCTGGGGGGATAAGTGGGCGCTGGGAAACGCGGCGGTGTATCTGATCCTCATGGATTTTTATTTTAAGGGGGAGAGGATAGTGCTGTCCAATTTCAAGACTGCGGCCGGAGTGTTTGAGCCTGACAGATATCTGGCTCTGATACAGGGCGCCGTAAACCTGGTGCTGTCCGTGGCGCTGGTGATAAAGATAGGCTTGCCCGGAGTGTATATCGGGACCGTGGTCTCAGGCCTCATCGCGAATATCACCAAACCGGTGATCATTTACAAACACTGCTTCGGGCGGGGGTGCGCTTCTTACTTCAGGGATTCCGCCGGGTTCGATCTTTTTACTTTTGCATTGGTGTCCGTCTGCGTCCTGCTTCAGAAAATGATAATGAAAACCCCCACCGTACTGACCTTCGGCATCACCATGGTCGTGGTGACTCTCGTATTTAACGGGGCGTTTCTCCTTGTGTTCGGACGCAGCTACGAGTGCGGCAGGATACTGGGACTTATCCGGAGGAGAGGAAAGTAACTGCCGTCGGGGACCGGCGCCGCTTCACGGGCGGGAAGCTCACCGGCATCGCTGATGACATATACGGGCCGTACAAGGCGCTGCTTCACGGGCGGGGAGCTCACCGGCATCGTTGATGACATATACGGGCCGTACAAGGCGCTGCTTCACGGGCGGGGAGCTCACAGCAGCTTCTCCATCCTCACACAGCGGAATGTGGGGCCGTCGATGGGACTTCCCGTGATCTCGTAACCTGTCTCCAGATAAAAACCGGTCTTATTTTCCCTGCTTTCGACTATTGTTTTTGAGAACCCGAGGTCTTCGGCCCATTCTTCACAGGCGGCGACCACCATCGTCCCAATGCCCAGGTGACGGTATTCCGGAAGGACCACAACTCTTCCTATCATCATGGACTCGCGGTCGACGGGGTATATCCTGGCCGTGGCTATGGGGAAATCCTCGTCGGTCACCAGGATGTATCCGGTCTCCGGCCCGTCGTGCTCATCGAATTCCTCTTGCAGGGTGATGTGATGCTTCTTCGCCATTGCCTGTATCCGGACATAATAGGCCCCGGCCTTCTGCCATGTCTCCTCTGCCCTGATAAGCTTAAATCCGGGAAGGGTCTCGATCTTTGAAATATCACTTTCGAAAAGCTGGTATCCGTTGATGTTGATACTCTCTTCCTCCCGGCCGAACTCGTGCATGCCGTACTCCGCCGGATACTCAGTCGCGATCCCGGTGAAGATACGGCCTTCGGGGGTGGTTACCCGCACGATCTTATTATCATATCTGAACAGACCTTCGGCATTCATCCTTTTTCCTTCCTTACAAGCGCGCTCTCTTTGCGGGCCCCTTAAGGGTCCCGGTCACTTCTTTCTCGGGATCATTCTACCACAGATCCGTGGGGGCGGGTACAGAGATGCCGTGGAATGCTCCGACGCAGATCCGTGGGGCGGGGACAGCATGTTGTTTGAGTTTCCACCGGCTCTGTGGTATCATTGCAAAAATCAAAACGAACTGTTCAGGCATTATCTGAAAGAAATGAGGTAATAGAACATGATGAGGAACGCTCAGATCGAGAGCATGAAGGGAGAGGCTCAAAAGCTCCTTTCGGAGAGCAGAAAGACTTCTTTGGGCGGATTTATTAAGAGACTGTTTCACAGCGACGACAAGGATTATATCAGGTGGCCCGACGGGATGCTCCTGCTGGGGCTTCTGGAGTGCGAAAGCGGAGAGGCGGTGACGGAACGCTTCCGGTTCTGGCAGAAGACGGGCGGGCGGATCATGTCCCCTGAAGATATGCTGGCGCTGCAGGTTATGGCAGACGCCCGGAGAGGATCCGGAGCGCCTGATGAAAACGGCGGGAACAACCCGGACGTGGAATACATATTCTCCCGCATAAAGGAATTCCTGTCCTCCTGGCCGGCGGATTCGGACGGTTCTCTCATTTACAACGGAAATGATCCCGACAGAAGGATCTTTGCGGACTCCATCGGAATGTGCTGTCCCGTTCTCATGGACATTGACAGCGCTCTGGCCATAAGGCAGATCGACAATTTCTGCGAAAACGCCATTGACAGCGCCACGGGGCTCCCCTTCCACGCTTATTCCCGGGACAGGAGAAAAGTGTACGGCCCTGCGGGCTGGGGAAGGGCTGCGGGCTGGCTCCTCATGGGGACTGCCGGAGCCTGCGTAAGGGCTTCGGGAGCGGAAAGAAACCACCTGGCCGGGGTCTATGAGAAGCTTGCTTCACCTGTCAGAAGCCGCGTCAGGGAAGAAAAGATCTGGAGGTCATTTCTGAATGACAACAGCTCTCATTCGGACACCTCGGCATCTGCAATGATCATCTATTCCGAGAGTCTGATGGGACGGGATGTTTCCGAACCGCTTGAAGCCCTGAAAAAGTATATAACTCCTTACGGAAGAGTATTGTCGGCGCAGGGAGAATGCCGGGACGCGGGAGACTACTCCAACGCTTACGGATCCTACCCCTGGAGCGTGGGCATGACCATGGCGGTCATGGGGAGGACTCTCCGGAACTCATGACGATGAGGAGAGATCACCTCCGAAACCTGTGATGGGGCGCGGGAAGGACCGGGCAATTCATGATACCGCGTGGGGAATATTTTCCGGAACTCGTGACACTGCGTGGGGATCACTCTCTGGAACCTGTGACAGGGCGTGGGAAGGACCGGGCCGTTATCCCGGGGCAAAGGACTCTGTCACTTAAGCCACCGATGTGGTAACATGGAAGGAGTGTGAACCGGATCATAAAGGCAGCAGTGTTCGATCATAATAATCAGGATGTTTATTGGGAGGTGAGCCATGACTTATCAGGAGATGCTCGATAACGCAAGGAAGATGTTTGAAGGAAAGTGCAACGCCTGTCCCGTGTGCAACGGGAAAGCCTGCGGGAACAGGATCCCGGGGCCGGGGGCCAAGGGGCTTGGAGATACCGCCATGCGCAATTTCGAGGCCTGGCAGAAGATCAGGGTGAACATGGACACTATCTGTGAGAACGGAAGCGTGGATACTTCTCTTGATCTGTTCGGAAAGAAATTCAAATATCCTTTCTTCGCCGGACCGGTGGGGGCTGTGGCTCTTCATTACGGTTCACAGTATCAGGACGACACATACAATGACATTTTGCTCAAAGCCACTGCGGATGCGGGGATCGCGGCTTTTACCGGTGATGGCACGAATCCCAGGGTTGTGGAGGCCGCTGCCGAAGCACTCAAGGCGGTGAACGGCATGGGCGTGCCTACGATAAAGCCCTGGGACAAGGATACGATCCGCACCAAGATGGATCTGGTCCTCCCCTCAAAGCCCATTGCCGTGGCCATGGATATCGATGCGGCGGGACTTCCCTTCCTCAAGAATCTCGAGCCCCCCGCAGGCAGCAAGACGGTGGAGGAATTAAAGGAGATAATAGACGCCATTGAGGCTCCTTTCATACTGAAGGGGATCATGACGGTCAAAGGCGCGTTAAAGGCCAAAGAAGCCGGGGCTTCGGCCATTGTGGTGTCAAATCACGGGGGGAGGGTGCTGGATCAGTGCCCCGCCACCGCTGAGGTCCTGCCCGAGATAGTGAAGGCCGTGGAGGGCACCATGAAGATCTTCGTTGACGGCGGCATCCGCACCGGAACCGATGTATTCAAGGCTCTGGCTTTGGGCGCGGACGCGGTCCTGATTGCAAGACCCTACGTTTCCGCGGTCTACGGCGGCGGAGAGGAAGGAGTGAAGCTCCTGACCGAGAAACTGGGGGCGGAGCTTGCGGACACCTGCGCGATGTGCGGCGTCCATTCCCTCAGTGAGATTGACAGGAACTGCGTCGCATGTCACTGAAGTGCGGCGCCGAGCCGGGTTTGCGGCGCTGAACCGGGTTTGCGGCGCTGAACCGGGTTTGCGGCACTGAACCGGGTTTGCGGCGCTGAGCTGGGTTTGCGGCACTGAGCAGGCAAGGGGCGTTGAGTCGGGTTTGCGGCGGTGAACGCCCGATCTTCCTTCGCCGAAAAGTGCCGCAAGCGCACATGAGCGACGACAGTTCAAAAATTGTCGCCGAAAAATGCCGCAAACGCATATGAGCGACGACGAAATGACCAGAGGAAAGAGAGAATCGCGGAGAACATCGTCGCTTAAGCGGGTTTTAGGGTTAAAACGACGAAAAAGATAATGAAGGCGTCGTCGAAAAGTGCCGCAAATGCATATGAGCGACGATGAAAGGATCAGAGGATAGAATAATTCACGAAGAACGTCGTCGCTTGATTGGACTCAAGAGCAAAAACGACGAAAAAAATCGGGGCGTCGTCGCTTGATTGGGTCCGAGGGCAAAAACGACGAAAAGGACAGGGGAGCCGTCGCCGAAAAGCGCCGCAAACGCACATGAGCGACGACGAAATAACACCGGACGAGCCGCAGGCGGGCGACGAGCCGCAGGCAGGCCACGAGCCGCAAAAGGGAGAATGTATGAAGGGTCAGGAATACTGCCGCATATTGGGGACACGGATCAATGTCACCAATATGGAGGACACGATAGGATATATCACCGGGCACCTTGAGGAACTGAAGGGCCATTACATCTGCGTGTCCAATGTCCACACTACCGTCATGGCGTACAAGGATTCCGGATATCAGAAGATACAGAACCACGCAGCCATGGCGCTCCCCGACGGAAAGCCTCTCTCCCTTGTGTCGAAGATAAGAGGACACAGAAACGCGGGCAGGGTTCCCGGACCTGACGTTATGACGGAGATATTCTCCATCTCCCGGGAAAAGGGATATACCCACTATTTCTACGGAAGTTCCCAGCACACCATAGACTGTCTCAAGGAGGCTCTCGGGAAAAAGTATCCAGGCCTGAAGATCGTCGGAATGGTGGCGCCTCCCTTCAGGGAACTGACCAGCCGCGAGGATGAGGAGGCTGTCAGAGCCATAAATAAAGCGGCTCCTGATTTCCTCTGGGTGGGTCTCGGCGCGCCAAAGCAGGAAGTGTGGATGGCTGCCCATGAGGGCAGGATCAACAGTCTCATGCTGGGCGTCGGGGCAGGCTTTGATTTTCACGCGGGGACAGCCAGACGCGCCCCTTCCTGGATACAGGAAGCCTATATGGAATGGCTCTTCCGCCTGATCCAGAACCCCAAGAGACTTTTCAAGAGATATTTCCAGACAAATATTGAATTCATCATACTGATCGCCGGAGAGGAGCTGAGAAGGCGCGCCGGAGTCAAGGACTGGTGCAGAAGCGCCGGCGTGATGGAGGAGCGGCTCAAACGGAGGGTGAAGGCCGGAAAGAAGCCCAGGATGCTGATCTACGCCCATTATTACTATCCTGACGTGGCTTCCACGGGGCAACTTTTGACGGAACTGGCGGAAAGCCTTGCCGACAGGCTGGACATCACCGTGATCTGCGTTGTGCCCTCCTACATAGGAAAGGTTCCCGGAAAATACAGCGACAAGGCTTATTACTACGAGAGCCGTAACGGCGTCAACATGATCCGTGTCAGGGTCCCCAGCTATACGAAGAAGCAGGTGACTTCCAGAGTGATAAACATAACCACCTACTTCAGGAGAGCTATCGTGGCTACTTTCAGGTCAGGCAGGCAGGATTACATTTTCTCCATAAGCCAGCCCCCTGTCTTCGGAGGCATCCTCGGCGTGATCGGGAAGATAGTGAAGCATGCGAAGTTCATTTACAACATACAGGACTTCAACCCCGAGCAGGTGAACGCCGTTGAGTACACCAGGTCCAGAGCCATGATCGCCACCATGATGGCTGCGGACAAGATCAGCTGCAGGGCTGCGGACAAGATAGTCCTGGTGGGCCGCGACATGGTGGACACCCTCAAGAACAGGTTCGACAAAAACATGCCGCCCTACTGCGTGATCAACAACTGGATAGATGAAAATGAGATCACGCCGCTTCCCGCGGAGGATCCGGGCGTTCTGGAGTTCAGGGAGAAGTACGGCCTCACCGGGAAATTCGTGTTCATGTATTCGGGAAATATAGGACTTTACTACGATCTTGAAAAGATAATGAGAGTGCTCCTGAGATTCCGGGGCAGGGACGATCTGGTATTTGCCTTTGCCGGAGGCGGCGCGATCCTGGACCGGCTTGTGGCCTTCAGAAATAAGCACCATATGGATAACGTTCTCTTCATCCCTTATCAGGAAAAGAGAAGACTTATCTATTCCCTGAACGCTGCGGATATTCACTGGGTAGTGAACGCAAAGGGCATAAAGGGAGTATCCGTGCCCAGCAAGCTTTACGGCATCATGGCCGCGGGAAAGCCTGTCATAGGCCTTCTGGAAGAGGGGACCGAAGCCAGGATGATAATAGAAGATTCCCGCTGCGGTTTTGTGGACGACCCCGGAAATGAGAACTCCATAGAGAGGCTCATAGGGAAGGTGCTGGATAACCGGGACGCCCTTCCCGCCATGGGAATGAGCGGCCGGGAGTATCTGGTGAAGAACCTCTCCAAGCAGAAATCCATCGAGAGGTATTATGAGGAGATAACGGGATGATCAGTCTGACGGTAGTGATAATAACAAAGGATGAGGAACAGAATATAGGGCATTGTCTCAAATCCCTGACCGGGCTTCCGGAACGGGTGGTGATCGTGGACTCCGGCAGCACGGACAGGACAAAGATGATCGCAAAGGGCTACGCCCGGAGGTTTAAAAGGTACGGCTGCAGGCTGGACTTCTGCACCAGGTGCTGGAAGGGTTATTCGGACCAGCTGAACTGGGCGTTCACCCGGACGAAGATCGATACCGACTGGATAATGCGGCTGGATGCGGATGAGACCGTGACTGCGGATCTTAAGGCGGAACTCATGGAAAGGCTTCCCCGGGAAAAGCAGTCTGTCACCGGAATTGTGCTGAAACGACGCGTATATTTTATGGGGAGATGGATAAAGCACGGGGGAAAATACCCGGAAAAGCTTCTCCGGATCTTCAGGACCGGCCGCGGGAAATGCGAAGAGAGGCTGATGGACGAGCATCTGGTCACCGACGGCAGGATAAAGGAATACAGGAACGACATCATTGACCTGAACAGAAAGCCCCTGTCATTCTGGATCGATAAGCACAACAGGTATTCTGAGCTTGAGGCAAAGGCGTATTTCCTTGAAAGAGAGCGTGACGGCGGGCAGTCTCCCGAAGCGGCGAGTCTTAAGGGTTCAGGCTCCCAGAGTGAGGCAAAGAAAGCCCTCAAGGGGTGGTACTACAGGCTTCCCCCGTTCTTTAGGGCTCTTTTGTATTTCAAATACAGGTATTTCCTGAGACTGGGCTTCCTTGACGGAACGGAGGGTCTGATCTATCATTTCCTCCAGGCTTTCTGGTACAGGTTCCTCGTGGATGCGAAGATCAGGGAACTGACTTGATTTTGAGACTGACGGATACGTATTGATCATAATGATCCCCTTTTACTGATAAGGAAGACCGGCGAATGAAATGAGAGAGAAGATGATGCGGACTGGGAAAAATATCATGAGGCGCAGGGCGATGGCTGTCCTGCTTTGCATGGGTCTGGTGTTTCAGACCTTTGGGCCTGTCAGAGTTTATGCGGCCGGCGCCGAAGGGCCGAGCGCCGTACAGGCGGATGCACCCGCACAGGAAACCTCAGCCGCAGACCCTTTAGGGAGCGCCGGACAGGGGGACTACGATGCTTCAGCTCCCGGGGATCCGGACTATGTGACTCCCGGTTCTCAGGATGCGGAGAATTACTTTACTCCCGAAGAACTTGAGGAAGCTCAGGAGTTTTACGAGATAGATAGGGAAGAGGAGCCTGAGCCCACTCCCGAAGAGATAAAGGCGGAGCAGGAGGAAAAGGCCCGCTTTGAAGAGGAAGTCCACAGCAACTGGGTGGATGATTCCGACAAGCTTGCGCCTGCTCCCCCCGAAGAAGGCGCGGAGCAGTCTTCCGACGACCTTGAAGGGGTGGGATTCTGGCCTTTCACATCTGAAAGCGAAGTGACACTGAAGATCGGCAAAAAGACGGAAAAAGGAAAGATCAACGATCTGGTAAAGAGAAGCATTTCCCAAAAGCAGCCCATCTATCTGTTCGGCGATCTCGCCATTCCAAAGACCATAGAGGTCCCTGAGGGATCGACCGTCACCATCTATCTGTGCGGATGGACCCTGAAGGCTTCCGGAGATCTGGGCATGAACGAACTGTTCAGCGTTGAAAAGCGCGGTACCCTGAGGGTGTACGGAAGCCTGGACTCAACCCCGACCAAACAATATCTGAACAACAATGCTCTTTCCGGAGGAAGAGACGGGGCCATCATCGCAAAGGACGAGTCCACGGTCATCCTCACTGACCTTATTGTAAAGGGCAACAGCGCGGAGTGTAACGGCGGCGGCATCTACCTCGGCGAAAAGGTGAGATGCGACCTCAACAATGTCCATATCACGGGTAATGAAGCCGAGAACTGCGGCGGCGGCATCTATGTTGCAGGCAAACAGACCAACATTTCCTTTGATTCGGATACCAAGATCACGGACAACAAGGCAAGCGACGGCGCCGCCATCTATGTGAACAGATCCAAGGTCAACCTCTACGGTCCCTCCCATGGGAAGGTCCTGGTAAGGGGAAATGTGGCAAGCGGCAGCGGCGGAGCATTTTACCTGAACGACTCCGATATCAGCGGAGACGGATTTGAGATAAGACAGAACAGGGCGAATGAATACGGCGGCGGCGTCATGATGGAGAGCACCGGAACTATGCTTACGGAATGCGACATCGTGGGAAATACAGCCGAAAAAGACGGCGGCGGAGTGTATATAAACGGAAAAGTAGGCTCTCTCTCCAACGTGACGGTGGAGGGCAACAGATGCGGCATGTCATATAACGGCGGCGGCATCTATGTGGACAGCATGGACAACGTCAGCACCGGCGGCAGGTTCTTCGTTTACAACAACTACAGGGGAAAGGATGTCAATCCCACCGAAAATCAGAGGAGCGACCTCTATCTTCAGAACGGTATGGTCACCGACGCCTACATACATGCCGCAAACTATGCACCGGGTTCAAAGATCGGGATAGGCGTCACTGACTGGGAGGAAGGCCAGAGGATCACCTTTTCTCCCGGAACCTTCAATCCCAAATTCTTCGTGGTGAATAACGGTCTCGCCACAAGGGACAACAATAAGAGCACCAAGGGAAAGACCTTTTATGTGGCGTCAGACGGGGATCCCAAGAGTTCGACCTACAGGCACCTGGTATTGGTGACAAAGGCTGAAACGGCTCTTACCCCGGGAAAGAAAGCTCTGTCGGGCAGGAACAGCGAGAAGGCGAAGACGACCGCGACGGATCTCACATACACCACAAGCTCGGGGGATTCCTATCCCGTGTATTACGGCTATGCTTCATCCCCTTCGCACACCGACGAAGAGAAGGACATAGTAAATAAATACTTCTATTCGGACGGATATTTCATGGGCGATCCCAAGGTCTATGATCCCCATCTGGCCACCTTCGGCATGAACCTTGCCATGGCCAGCGCGGATTCAAATATCGAGGGACACTCGGATTACGCCTTCAAATTTGAAAATGTGAAAAATGTGCTGCAGGGGATCGGATGCGCCGAAAAGGATATCTGGATAAGCCCCAGCTATATTGTAAAGCCCACGGACAGCTCCATCGGAGTGGCCATAGGCCATAAATACATTACCGATAAATCCACCGGCGCCAGATACACCCTTGTCCCCATCGCCGTCAGAAGCTACGGCTATGAGAAGGAATGGGCCAGCAATATGACCATAGACGGAAAGAACACTTCGGACGGGGAGGAGACCTCGGGCTTCCGCGACGCCCGCACAAAGGTCATGGAGGCCATAAAGAACTATATCGATGATTACGGGCTGGAGGCGGATCTGTCCCGGGGCCGCGTAAAATTCTTCATAACCGGTTTTTCCAGAGGAAGCGCCACCGCAAACCTGACATCCAAGGCTCTGGTGGACACCTACGGGGAACTTTCCGACAAATACAAGGCAAAGCCCAACCAGATCTACGGCTATTGTTTTGCCGTGCCTGCCGGAGGCACGGACAAGAATGATCTGAGCCTTACGAAAAATAAGGCCGCTTATTACTGCATTCACAATATAATCAACAAAGTGGATCTCACTCCCATGGTGGCGCCGAAGGAAATGGGCTTTAAGCGCTACGGCGTGGACCACTACGTGCCCGGAAACGACGCCTCCACAGTCAGGACCGCCATCGATCAGGCATCAAAGGCCAATAACGGGTACAAGATCACCATGTTCTATGATAATGACGCCTGGTATACGGATTCTTCGGCCTATTCGGCAAAGAGACCCGCCATGCTGAAGCAGCTTATGTATGTAAATGACGAAATACACTTTGTGGACTGGTTCAAGGAAACGGATATGGATATCACCATTTCCGCCGCCATAGGGAGAGCCATCAGGGGGTGGTTCACCGAGACTCCCATGATCCAGTCAAATGAAGTCAAAAACAGCAAAAAGACCATTGAAAAATGGCTGCCGGAATTCTATCACACCGTTCAGGATTATTATACCGTGGGCGCATCGGAAAAGCTTACCAGAAAGTCTTATTCCAACACGGTGGTACGGTCCGGTATATCCGACAAGAGCAAGCTTGGTTCGAAAAAAAACTGGTATTCAAAGGGAAGCACGGGCCAGGACGCTTTCCGCGGTCTCGTCATGATGATGCTTTCAAAGACCCCCACCGAGAAAGCCAATCTGGGCCTGGCGTTTTCGGGCGTAAAGAATAAGCTCGGCATCATGGAAATGGCAAAGATCTTTAACCAGCTCATAAACTCAAAGAAGGGCTGGGACGAATCCCAGGAAATACAGCAGAACTATCTGGATCTGTTCTGGAACAAACTGAACGATGATTCCCACGGTCAGAAGGCTTTGAAGAGCGCTATCACGGACCCGTCGGAATATGCGGATTTCGAGAATTATTACTCCACGGTCCTGGCCCTTGCGATGCGTATCGTGCGTCAGGACTATAATGACAAGGATCATCAGGATCACCTGAGGCTTCTGGGTACCTTTGGGGCGAATTCCGAGGCAATACTTCAGGGACACGTGCCGGAGATCGCGCTTGCCTGGCTCAGAGCCTATGACAGTTATTATGTCGGCGAGTCCGTTTCATATTACTGGGCCAAAGAGGATATTGCTCCTTCAACTCCCGACTGCTATGTCGGGGAGAATAAGGCTTCAGCCACTCAGGAAGTAAAGGGGGACCAGAAACTGACTCTCAGGGCCGGAAAGGGTGACGCCATCTTCTATACGGTAAGCGACGGCTCAGCCGGAAACCCTGTCCCTCTCCTCTATAACGATTCCCGGGGAGTTTCGCTCAAGGCTCCCAAGAGCGGAACTGTTTCCTATACCGTGAAAACCTGGTCCAGAAACAGTTACGTGAAGGAGGACCGTCAGGTGAACTGGAAAAAGAGCGCCGATGCCGAATTCCGTTTCACCGTAAAACCGGCTGTCTCGGATGAGCTTTACGCTCTGAAATATCATTATATGATCTACAAACCGGGAACGACTCCCTCCTGGATAAAGGGAGCGCCCGAACCCCTTTCCGCGGGCATCAACTGCAGACAGGGTCAGGAGATCACCCTCAACGCCGAAGACTACAGGAAGACCTTCGAAAAGGACGGAGAGTATTTCTTTGTGGGATGGGGATACGGAAATGAATACGGACCCGAATACAGGAAGACCTTAACGCTGAAGGCGCCCGAAAAGGAAAAGAACTACTCTGTCTCGACCACGGCTTCAAGAGGTAATTACGAATTCGTCCCCACCGTATTCGTATATCCCAAAACGGATCTGGTGAAGGTGACCACAGGCTATGATCTGAGTAAATTAAAAGCGGGAGACGAGTTCCCGGGATTGCTCTATTCCAGCATCGACTTCCTGAATGAGAAGAGCGGAGACAGCCCCGTCAGTCACGACAGCGGTCCCGCCATCGCCTGGAAGGTGAAAAACGCTGCGGGAGCTTTCGTCCCCGTTCAGGGAAAGCAGGCTGAGGGCGGAAAGACCTACAGGGCCTACGTCACTCTTGATGCGGACAAGAACAGCCACCGCATCTTTAAAGACAAGGTGAAGCTTACGGTCGACGGCGGTCAGAGCAAAGAATATGTGACCGACAGCAAGGGAAGCATCACCTTCTACCTGGAGCACACGACTCCCATTGAAGAGGTGGTGAAGACCTGTTCCGCTGGAGATCACGGAGAAACCGCCGTAACCATCAGCAACACCGGCACGGCTGAGCAGAAGAAGGCCAGGATCAGGGCTTCCCTGCCCGCAAAGGTCGGCTTCCTCGAGACCAAGTCCGGCAAGTCGGTGAACGGCTGCTACGTGAACTGGGATTTTGACGGGATAAAGGATTCCGATGTAAATAAGACCGGAGGCTTTGATATCTATGGAAAGATAGATATCACGAAGTCAGACGCCGCGAGACAGTTCTCGGGTTATAAGTGGGATGAATGGTATGTATCCTCGGGCTTCAGCGAGCCTTTCAGGGTGAAGGCCACAGTGACCGTAACAGAGGGTGAAAAGCTGCAGGCTCCCCTGCCGGATCTGGACGACGGGACCTACATGGTCTATCCCGGGGATTACACGCCTGAAGACGTTTCAGAGTATGAAAGGGATGAAGACGGAAATGTCCTCGTCAGTCTCCTCGATCCCAACGGCATGTCCGGGGAAGATGAGTACGGGTTTATTTACCTCGTGACTACGGATCCTTCAAAGACAGGCGACGAGTCCCTGTTCGAGCAGTATGACGGTGAACAGATAGTTCTCGAAAAACCCGAAAATGAAAATGAGACCGCGGTTTATTACCTTGCCGCAAAGGCTAAAGTTGTGACCGGAACGGAGGCAAACAGCAGCGAGATCGCAGTTTATACCTACACCCTCACGAGACCTGCCCTGAGGACTGTAAGGGCGGTCATCGATGAATATGATTATCCTGAGACCGATCCGGAGGTCATGGAAGAGATGGATACCGCCTACGAGGCAAAGGCGGAAACGGGAGATGAGCTCCTTGTGGATTACGACTCTCTGACAGGCGCCGACAGCGATGAGTTCGACTTTGTGTCCTGGAACGAGGTGATCCTCCCGGTCGATGAAGGCAATCCCGCAGAGATAAAGCCATTATCGGATGAAGCTACTCTGTGGTATGAGGTCGGTGACCGGGATGTGTTCCTCCAGGCCCTCACCGCTCCGGTGCTGAAGGAAGTGTCCATCGATCTTGAGGCTCCCGAAACGGGCGAAGCGCTGCAGGATCACCCCGGGTCGGTGAAGATGAAGCTGGGCAGGGAGACATATGATGTTTTCGAGGATTCCGTTTCCGTCAGCTGGACAGCTTCCGATGAGACATTAAGCTCAAATATCGCCAGGTCCTACACGACCTATGATGCAATGATAACCATAAGCGGAAATATGCTTGAGTGCATCGAAGATGACACCGTTTTCGACGGCCCCCGCTTCCTGACATCACCTGACGGAGACCCGGATATCATCGTAAACGGGATCGTCAATAACAGCCTGACCTTCGATCAGGAACAGGAAGACAAAGAAGTGACTTCCGTCGGCTGCTGGGAAGAACTGGATGAAAACGGCCTTGTGGAAAAACTGATCATCTACGTCAGATTTAAAGAGACAAAGGGACCGAACTTCATTTCCGTGGAGCCCCCGGAGGGACTGAGCATTTCCTTCAACGCCCTGACATACACGGACCGTTTTGAGAAAGACGTGAAGAAGAACCTTCCTTCACAGGCCTGCGTGACCGTGGATGACGGCAGCGTTCAGGCGCTTCCCGTGAGCTGGGTCGAGGATGGCGAAGTCACTATAACCGATATTGACGACCATGGAGAAGAAGTGGAAAAGACCATAAGGAACGTAGTGGCTTTCGAGTACCTGGGTTACTCCGATACAGCGTATGATGAAGATGATGTATACGGTTATCCTCTTCAGAAGGAAGACCTGAACGGGCTTGGCGAGATCAACCTCGTGATGGAGGGCTACGTGACCCTGCCCGATGACATGGGCTTCTATACCGACGAGAAGGGCGAACCCCTGAATGAGGATATAGAAAAGGTCGGGGATGAATACAGATGCTACTTTGCCTACCCTGTATTCCTGGCAGGATCGCCCGTTTCCGCCATGCCCGAGATACTTCCGGCTGACGGTGATTACGATCCGACGGATGAAGAGATCGTCCTTGACTTCAACACCTTCCCTCTGGAGCCCGGAAACGCCACAGAGGTGTATTATCTGGTCACCTATCACAATGAAGAGGAAGAGGCTTCAAATGATGGAGAAGAGGAAGAGGACTTCGACTTCGACCTCGATCTTCCCTGCTGGTATGACGAAAACGGTGAGTTTGTGGCCGATGAGAGGGCGCGCATATTTGATCCGGATAAGGTCTATGACCTCTCCACCGACCCGGGCATCGAGGAGCATGAAAAGGATGTTTCCGACAGGACCATCCGGAGAGAGACTCTGGAGAGCATGGGTGCCGACACCGTAAAGGTGACGGCTGTCGCCGTGGAAGAGGGCGCATACAGGATGAGCGCCGCGAGCGATACGTATTATCATTTCACCGACAAGCCCGTGGCGGATATCTCCGATGAGACACTGGAAGAGCTTATGGGTCTTAAGCTCGAGTCCGGGAAATCCCTCAGCACCCTGACCCTTCCCGGGAACTGCAGCTTTGACGAAAGCGTTGACCTCTATAAGGTCAGGGAGGGACAGGAAGGCGAATATATAGACACCATCGTAGTCTACAATGACGATCCCGCAAATTATGACGATCTCTTCCTGAATATAAGGATAGAGATCACTGCCGGTACTTACAGCATCCTGACCGAGGGATGCACTGCGTACAGGTTCGACGGGGAGACGGCTTCCGTCAACGCCCTCGGAAAGATCACCGGGGCAAAAGAGGGATCCCGCGTATATGTGAGGGCGGATGAAGCCCCCGATGAGTACAGGGACAGCGACACTGCGGAGATAGCGGGCTGGATCCTGGTCGATGAGGAAGGTGAAGAGCCGGAATACTACATCGACCCCGATAATGATGATTCCATAGTCTTTGAAATGCCCCGGAGCGTTGTGTTTGTCAGTCCCCTCTGGTATGATCCGGGACAGGCTGAGGAGATCGCAGCCGTTGATTCCCTCACCCTTGACAAGACCCTTCTGGAACTTAAGAAGGATGAAGAAGCGGTGATAAAGGCGACGGCTGTCTATTCCGAATGGGACGATGAAGCGTACAAAACCCCTGTCACATTCAGGTCCGGTGACACCTCTGTAGCGGAAGTCACCTTTGATCAGGAAGGCAAAGCCACCGTAAAGGCCGTGGGTTCCGGAAAGACGGTGATCTGGGCTGTATGCCGTGATAAGACCGCTTCCTGCGTGGTCACCGTGGGTGAATACTACGTGAACCTGCAGCTTACCGACTGTAAGGCATACGACATCACGGACGGCACCGCCACGCTTCTGGAGGACACCGCCGTAAAAGGCAGGACCATAAGACTTGAGGCGGATGAGCAGGAAAATCCGGCGTATGTGTTTAAGGAATGGACCGTGAACGGACCTGCTTTCGACAGGACCAAAAATCCGGTCACCTTCAGACTCACCACCGATCTTGTGGCGAAGGCCGAATTCGAAGTGGCGGAGGAATATGAGGATCCCGGAGAATATCCTCACAGTGACAAAAATGTGAAGGGCCTGATCGTGACGGATATGAAGAACCGTAAGATCAAGGCCGTCGATATCGCCCTAGACGAAACCATATCCGTAAATGCGGTGGCAGCATATGAAAGAGGAGCTGACAAGCCGCCCATAGTGTTCAGGAGCAGCAATGTCGATGTGGCAAGGGTCACGACCCGGACCACCGGCGAAGGGAAAGCCATGGCCACCATAGTCGGATGCAAGCCCGGTTCCTCAGTGATCACCGCATATTGCGGGGACGAGAAGGTGAGCTTCACCGTGACTGTGGCGGAAGAGGTCTCCGAGGGATACTCCCTCATCGGCGACAGGCTTCAGGAAAACGCCACCGATGACGGCCAGTTCCTGCTTGAACTGAACACAGGGGAGCAGGAACTCCTGAGCGTCGTACCGGATCCCTTCGACAATCTGGCCGAGATGAAGGTCAGATGGAAGGTGGACGACTCCAAGGTAGCCACCGTCAAGGACGGGCTGGTGACCGCAAAGATGGCGGACAAAGGTCACACTACCATAACCGTGAATGTGAAGACCAGGCCCGCCGGTACCAAAAAGTGGGTCGATCTGGAACCCGTGAAGATCGTAGTGAGGGTCAGGAAGATAGCCGTGCCCAAAAAGCTCAGAAAGGATAAGTCCTACAGCATATCCCTCAAGAGCTCCCAGAAACTTGATCTCACTGCGGAAAGGTTAGAAAAGCCCACCGTGGTATCAGAGTGTTATGTAACCGCAAAGATCAAGGGAACCCCCAAAGGGCTTGTATGGAACTCCACAAATGAAAACATCGTGGAGATAGTGGAGGACTCTGTTTCCCAGGACGGATCTACGGTGAAGATCAGATCGAAGGCGCCGGGCACCGCTTACATAACCCTCACGGGAACCGATCCCGAAAACGAGGAGCCGGTGAACAGGGCTGTGATGAAAGTGGTGGTGAAGGCCACTGCTCCCGTACTTGACTTTACGGGTGATGCCCTCGGATTTTTGGAGATAAACGGGGACGAGACCACCGGTCTCACGCTGAAACAGGGTTCCTGCGACAGGCTGTTCTATTCGATACGGTCTGCAGACATTGAAGAGATTGCCACGGAGAAGATCACCATGAAGGGAAGCGGGGGAGTCACCGTGAGAAACGGTCTTATTTATGCAAAGAGCGTATCAAAGAACGGCAAGCCCGGAAAGGTGGTGCTGAAGTGCGGAAGGAGCAGGATAGAACTGCCGGTTACGGTGGAATGACACCGGGACCTGTACCCGGAAGCGGGTTATTCGTATAAAGTAAGCGGACGTCCCTGCCGATACATCGTGTGTTACTGCCGACGTGAGGCGGGGATGCTCCCGTGTTTGAACGGTTGATATAAGAAGTGAGGTATGGAAAGATGTTTGGAAAAGCTTTTAACAGACTGGTTTCATTTGCCCTGACCGCCGTCCTTCTGGCGCAGCCCCTGACGGCGATGGCTTCGGAGACGGCTTATGTCCCGGCCTCCGCGTCCGCTGTGAGTTCGGAAACGGATGATCAGGGATCGGGCATCGATCTCGTCATGGAGCCTGCGGAGAGCGCGCAGGATACCGATGATATCGCTTCCGACACGGGCTATGACCTGCTTCCGGAGGTCATGGAAAATGCCGGGGCCGGTCCGGAGGTCAAACTCACCGGGATCAAGCTGACCACGGAATCGGTCCGGGTGGGAAAGGGCGAAAAAGTAAATCTTGAGGTGATATTCACCCCCAAGAACGCCACGAACCGTGAGGTGGAATGGTCCTCAAATAATGCTTCCGTGGCTTCGGTCGACAAGAACGGCATGGTGGAGGCGAGATCAAACGGAAACACCGTTATAACCGCCACCGCAAAGAGCGGGGGATTTAAGGCCACCTGTAACGTCACCGTTTCCGACAAGGCTGCTCCCAATGTAAATAAGCTGGACGTCAGCGGAAACTGGAGCGTCACCCCCGACAAGAATGTCCCTCTGGTGGGAGGCAAGCCTTTCAAACTGACCCTTCCGGAGGAGATACCCGTCACCTGCATTGTTGAGGACGGCCGGGTGAAGATCGGCATAAACATAAAGAAAAACCAGCTCTACAGCTACAATTCCGGTACCGGTGCCACAACTACCATGAAGAGCAAGAGCACCAAGGAACAGATAGAAGATCTGGAAAAGAACATGAAGAAGGCTTCCAGCTTTGCATCCACCGATAAATGGATCAAGATGGTCCAGGAAAAGAAATTCGACAAAGCGTCCTTCCCCGGGCTCACAAAGGATGTGAACCTGGATATCATCGGATATGCCGAGGGTAAATGGGGCGACAAGATGCAGAACATCGAGGGTAGCCTTATCATCAGGCTTATGGGGACTGCAACCGTGCAGTCACAGTACGTGGTCTGGGTGATCCCGGTGACCGTAAACTGTACCTTCACCGCATCCACAACTCTTTCCGCAAAGATCGGTTACAACTTCGAAAAGTCAAAGTGGTACGGAGATCTGAGTTTTGCCGCCAAGATAGGTATTGAACCCTATGCGGGCGTCGGGTTCGGAAAGTGGCTTTCCGCCGGGATCTACGGCAACGCCACCACCGAGGTCACATTTACCGTGAAATCGACCACAAAAACTCCGGGTCTCGACAAGTGGACTCTGAGCGGAGAGGCAGGTATTAAAGCGTACTTTGCCCTGATGCAGTTTAAGACGAAGATCGTTTCCGGCAGCTGGACTCTCTTTGAGAGAAATAATTCCGGACGAAAGTCTGAAGCCCTGTCCTCCGCGGGATCTGAAGTATATCCCGATGAGATATGCGCTGTGGGAGCCATATCCGAAATGGCGCTCCCTGCGGTCGGCGCTGACGGCACTATCGTGGAAAATGCTTATCCCGCAGCGAATCCCGAGATCATCACCGCAGGAAACACCACTATGCTCCTGTATGTAAAGAATGTGCTGAGCGGAAATGTCCTGGGCTATACCGATCTGGTCTACAGACTTTACGACAGCGCTACCGGGGAGTTCGGAGAGATCAAGTCTGTCAGCAAAAACTCCACCTCCGACTGCGAGCCCGAGATATATACGGATAAGAAGGATATCTACGTGGCGTGGCTTGACTCCAACCTGAACCTGTCCGGGGACGACGATCTCTACAAGGCCATCATGAGCGACTATCTGAATCCCGATAAGGCGCTGCAATACATGAGGACCTTCGGCATAAGGGTGTCAAAGTATGATCATGTCAATGATACCTTTGTGGATATAGGCACTCCTTCCTGGAATGACAACTATATCTATTCGCCGGAACTCTGCATGACCGATGAGGGCCTGAACCTCATCTGGGCGGAGAATACGGATACCGCCCCCTGGATCAAAAATCACAGCAAAGAGGATTTTGTGACTTCATCTTCAAATATCCTTCACAGGAGCGTTTATTCCGGAGGAGAATGGAAGGAGAAGGAACCGATCACGGGACTTGACGACATCTCGGATCTGACCATCGGAAATACCGCTTCGGGTCTGGAGATAGCCTATGTGATAGACAAGGAGAAAGGTCAGACGCTGTACGTGAGGAGCAGTGACGGCAAGACTTCGACCATCGTCCCCGAAGGCTACATCACTACTCTGTCCTATGAAACGATCCCGTCTCTCATGGATAAGGGCGAGATCCTCACCATGAATATGGAAGGCGGCCTGTATTACATGGATTCGGGAAAACTGAACGAGATAGTTCCCGTGGGCACAATGTGCGGGGATTCCGATTACGAGGTCTACGAGAACCGTATCTATTATCTTCAGGGAGACCAGGATAGCAGGAATGTGGCTGTCTCCGTGTGGGATTCCGCCAAGAACAGTTATGGCAGCGTATTTCTGACAAATGAGGATGGATATGTGGATTCATTTTCAAATCAGACGGGAACCCTGGCCTACCTCTCCACGGATGCAGCGTATGATGAAGGGAAAGGCGAATGGAAGACCACATCCGGCATAAAGGTGCTGGATTCCCTGGACCGTCACGACTATGCTCTCTCGGAAATAGATTATTCCACCTTCTACGCCTTCCCGGGGATGGAACTTCCGGTGGATATGTACATTGAAAATAAGGGCACCGATCTGATCTCGGAGGCGGAGTATACCGTCACTCTGGACGGAACGAAGATCGGAGGCGGAAACATCGAACTGGACCTGCTTCCGAGTGAGACCGAAGTGGTGGAAAAGACCTTTACCGTTCCGGGAGACTATATGGAAAAGGGAGGCGTGTTCACGGTTTCCGTAAAGGCAAAGGACGACTGCGACCCTGGAAACGATTCACAGTCATTCACTCTTATGAAGGCAAATCTCACGGTCTCTTCGGAAAAGGAGACCAGAGGAAACCGGCAGTATGTGGTCGTTTATGTTGAGAATCAGGGCCTTAAAGCCACAAACTTCACCACAAAGGTGACCGATGAAAACGGAAAAGTGCTCTTTACTACTGAAAAGAAACGGATAGAACCCTTTGAGGTGTTCACTTACCGCAGGGAATACACTGCGGCAAAGGAACAGACCCTCACCATCGAGGCTTCCGGAGATGCGGAGGAATTCTACGAGGGCAGCAACATTGACTGGCTTGATATGGATGATGTGAGCTTTGCTCCCGGACAAACGGATTACGATCTTCTGCCCGGGGAAGTCAGGCGTCTGAACCTGAACAGCGACGGGCGCTACATCTACGGAGTCAAATGGACCGTGGGATATCCGGATCAGAAGCAGAAAGGCTGCATTTCCCTGAAGAACGGCGTGGTTACAGCAAAGAAGGCCGGAAAGGCCACGGTGAGCGCAAATTACGGCTCCACGGTGATCACCTACAATGTAAATGTGGACGGGGCTGTTCCCGAAAGCAGGACCATACCTTCCGGAAAGAAGGCCCTTAAGATAGCCGCTCCGAAAACCGTGACGCTCACTAAAGATGCGCCCGACAAAACCGGGACCAAAAAGGTCAATATTTCCATACCCAAAGAACTGAGAAGCGCGGATGTCACCATCAGTGCGAACATATTGAAGGACAAGGGGGCTTTCGCGGTAAAGGCCGGTCCCGTGTTCAATAATCCCGACAGGACAAAGGCTTCAAGGGCGTCGTTCGAACTCGAGCCGAAGGATGCAGGCGCATGTTATGTGATGTGGTCCGCAAAGGACAAGGACGGAAAGGAAGCCACCGCTTATACAAAGGTGATAGTGAAGAA
>JAEELB010000190.1 GCA_016288705.1 Lachnospiraceae bacterium
AAGGCCACTGCTCTTGTCACCGCATCCTACAGGTCCTTTTCCTGCACCTTTACCGTCACGGTGAACGGATCCGCTTACGAAAATAAGCCCGTCGCTTCAGGAAAAAAGAAATACGGGATAAACGCCCCCAGGTCCGTAAAGCTTGTGCTGAACGATCCGAAGAAGGGTTCGAAGGCGGTTTCCGTGAGTATCCCTTCACAGCTCAGGAAGGCTGTCGCGGAGGTGAGTTACGCCATACTGACTCCCGACGGACAGGATTATTCCGGCCTTACCTCGGGCTTTGTATGTGACTGCGTTTCTGCCGGGTACAACGTTCCCGACAGGACAAAGGCTTCGAAGGCCTTATTCAACCTGAAGGCTCTGGATGCGGGGAGCGCCCTCATCCGGTGGAGCATGAAGGATCAGGAGCAGGAGACGGTCGCATATACTGCCGTCTTTGTTTCAAAGCCGCTGGAGAGCCTGACGCCCTCCGAAAACTCGCTGAACTTAAGCGTGGGCGAAGGAGCGAGGCTTATAGTGACCGGGACCGCAGGGAACACCGATCCCAAAGACCTTTCTTTCAGCGTGAAGATGACAAAGGGGAAAGGTATAAAAGTCTCGAAGTCCGGGTTCGTGACGGCGCTGTCACCGGGAGCTTTAGGGGAGATCACGATAAAGCTCGGAAAGGTATCGGTCAAAACGCCGGTGAAGGTGAAGGTATCGGACTGGCCCGCCGGAAGCCCCGTGTCCCCTCTCACCGTAAATAAAACCTCCGTTTCCGTTCCGGCGCCCAAGCCCGGGAAGGCCGCAAAGACAGCCGTTCTTAAGATGGCCACGCCGAAGAAAGCGGCTGACCGGCCGAAGTCGGTGAAGTGGGCTCTGGCGGATTATCCCGAAGACGCGAAGGCGAAGGTCACTGCGTCGGGAGGCACGATAACCGTTCCCGCGGGCGCTTTCCCGGGCTGTTACACGGTCATCCTCTCCGCAGCGGGCGAGGACGCTGAAAAGGGTTACAACACCGCTTCCTGTGAGTTGATAGTGAGGTAGGCCTTTGCGGGTCGTCATATTGATTGCAACCGGATCAAAATTGTGACATAATCGGAGGATAAAGTTCGTGCCCGTTAAAGAATTTCGTGAGATTTCCGAAATATCCGATATAGCATGGATCGGAACTCGAGGACAGGCATCCGATGGTTAAACTTTGAGAGGGGGTTATTTATGAAGAACAGAAAGAGATTAGTTTCGATGCTCTGCGCGGCAGCAATGTTGCTGTCCTTATTTGCAGAGGGGCTTGTGCCCATGACGGCTCTGGCGGCGGGCGGTCCCGCTTCGCAGTGGGGCCTTATGGACCCTGTGTCCGTGGGGGAGACCTTCACAAAGACAGGGGGCTATGCCAACGGCCTCTTTGCCGAGTGGGCTCCCGTGACGGGGGCAGCAGGCTACAAGGGCTATGTGAAGAAGTCGGCGGATTCGGCCTGGACTCAGCTGGATGATCCGCTGATCCGCAAATATTCGGATCATTGGCGGTTGGACGCCCTGGGACTGGCAAAGGGTAATTATGACGTCAAGGTCGAAGCCTTTGCGTCAGCCACTGCTTCAAGCCCTCTCGCCACCATCACTCAGACGGGGATACAGGTCACTACTCACGACCGCCACGGTTTTGCTTTTACCGATGTCAACGGAAAGCTGCCCGGTGCCTACAAACAGGATGGTACCCTCCAGGACAAGGCAAAAGTCATTTACGTGGACAATTCCAATTTCGATACCGTGACATGGGAGATAAATAAGGACTCCAAGGGCACCAAGCTCACCCTCACCGGCGTCCAGGGCATAGTGAACAACAGCGGGTTCTGGAAATATGCCCAGTATAATGATTACACCGCGGTCGATATCAGGGTCATAGGACTGGTCAACGCTACCGGATTCCCCACCTCCAGCTGGGGCTCTTCGTCTGAAGGTCTTCAGATAAAGGGTGATGGGAAGTTTGACACTCCCCTCACCATTGAAGGCGTGGGAAATGACGCTACGATCCACGGGTTCGGCCTTTTTGCCCGTTCCACCAGTTATGTGGAACTGGCAAATCTCGGCATCATGTGCTTTAAGGACGACGGAGTGTCGCTTGATACCGACAACCTTTATACCTGGGTGCATAATTGCGATATCTTCTACGGCAGCACTGGCGGAGACTCCGATCAGGCAAAAGGAGACGGATCTCTTGATGTGAAAGGCAATTCCAAATTCCAGACCTACAGTTACAACCATTTCTGGGACAGCGGCAAGGCCTCTCTCTGCGGCATGAAGTCAGAGTCGGGAGAGAACTTCATCACTTACCATCACAACTGGTTCGATCACTCCGATTCCAGGCATCCCAGAGTCCGCACCATGTCCGTCCACTCCTACAACAATTTCTACGACGGCAACTCGAAGTATGGTGCCGGCGCGGCGTATAAATCCTCGATCTTCGTGGATTCAAACTATTTCAGGAACTGCCAGTATCCCATGCTGAGTTCCATGCAGGGCAGTGATGTCTTTGCAGGCGGCACTGCCTACAGCACGGACCACGCCACCTTCTCAAGCGAGGACGGAGGGATAATAAAAGCCTACGGAAATGTCTTTGAAGGCCCCCGCAATACGGTGATCCCTTACAACTCCGATAAATATCTCCTTAAGGGTCAGTCCGTGGATTACAATCTGGCAGGCACCACCTCTACGGAACATTTCGACGCATATTTCGTGGATGACAGGAATGCCACGGTTCCCGATTATGTCAAAGCATATCAGGGCGGCTCCACCTATACGAACTTTGATACCAAAGAGGACCTGGGTGTGACGGAAGCCGATATAGACGATGCGAATGACGTCCCCTCAAAGGTCATGTCTCTGGCCGGCCGTGTGGAGGGCGGAGACTTCTGGTGGGATCTCGGAACAGACGCTCCGGGAGAGGTGACCTCCGAGGATCTGTCCTATGCAGTTGATACCGGCCTCAAGGCAAAACTTGTGGATTATAAGACCGCGCTTGTGGCTATCGGAGGTTTTGCCGGGACTGTCCTGCCTTCATCCGTTTCGGATCCTTCATTTGTAAGGGAGACGGGAGACAGGGCTGAAGTCCTCGGAAGATACGGCGAAGACAAGATGGCTGCCCGTGAGGCTGCCCAGAATTCACCCGGAAGCGGTGGCGGCGGAGCCGTAAACGTCTTTACCCCTCTTGAAGGATTTGATTTCAAAGCGTCCGAATTCCTGACTGCTCAGGGAGCGGATACCACTACGGATTCGCACTCCATTTCCGATACCCCCATAGATTACGGACAGTACACCCTTACAAAGGTCAATACCGTTAAGGGAAAGACTGACAGGATATCCCTGAGCAAGACCAGCGGCGTCGTAACCGTGAAGGAAGTGCCCGTTTACTCCGCAACAGACACAAAGACTGTGATCCGCTTTGTCATGTCTACCGACGGCGCGGAGAAGACTTCTTACTACGCCGTGACAGGACCTGATTCCACGGTGGTGAAGAGCGGAAACATCACCGGCACCGGAGACAATACCATAGAAGTGGAGGCTGTGGCTGCCGGCGCTTACACCCTGAAGTACGATCCGGACAATGCCGCCACGACGAATCAGCTCCGCCTGATCTCAGCCACGGTGGGGACCATTACCCAGCAGGGCGGTGAGCCCGTAGTTGATGACAATGACTATTCCGTGACTGTGGATAAAGGAGAGGGAGTGACCATTTCACAGGCTCCGGAAGCCACCTACAAGAAGGGAACCACCGTATCCTTTAAGGCCGCTGTGAGCGATCCCGAAAATTATGACCTTTCAGTCACTGTCACCAGAACTTCCGGCTCCGGGGTAAAGGTTACCGAAAATAACGGAACCTATACCTTTACCATGCCGGCTTCAAATGTGACCGTAACCCTTGAAGCCATATCAAAAGCGGGTCCGGATGAACCTGTGGAGCCCGAGACAGTTTATCATGATGTCATCTTCAAATGGGAAGATGATGAAAAGTCCCTTCAGGTTGAAGATGGAAAGACCATAGCAGCCGGTGATGTTCCGGACAGCGCGCAGATAGAGGGCTTTGAGTATTGGGCGCTTGACGGCGAGCGTATCGAGCCCGCAGGACTTGCGGTCTATTCGGACATGACCATAACAGCTGTGGTCAAAAAGACTTCTTATACCGAAAATGATGAATTTGTATCGAAGACATATCTGAACGGGATAGATGCATGGTCCGGAGCCTTTGGGCCTGTTGACAGCAAAGGATTGACAGCAGCCTGGAATTCATGGGACGAGGGTCATGAGGACTACAATCCCCTGAAATACGGTCCCTTCACCTTTGTGGACTGGAAGATACCATCAAAGAAGAAGGATGCGATAGCGATCCGGAAGGAATCCACGAATGTATTCGGATTTCTGGAAATAGAGGCTCCTGCGTCTTCAGTCCTGTACATCAAGGGTAGCAGCAGCAGTTCAGGAAAGAACGCATACTTCACCATCACAGGACCCGACGGAAGGACTTATACCGGAAAGGACGCAAATGGCGAGCCGAAAGATAACAAGTTCTCATCATCGGCTACGGAACTTTATTTCAATCTCGGTATCGCAGGGGTTTACACCTTTGAGTATGATGGAACTAAATCTGATGGCGTCGAAGCCAGGTTTGTCGCGGTCACTCTGGATGCAGAGGTGGATGAGGAGGCTGATCCCTACCACATGGTGACCTTTAAGGACGGAGACAATGTCGTATCTGCAGTAAAGAAAACCCACGGAGATTTCCTCGACCTGGCAGACTTCCCTACGCCCGGCATGAGCGCGGGGGATGAATTTAACGGCTGGTATCAGGGCGGCGATCCGGCGGATGCCCTTATGCCGGACCAGCTGGCGGGCATCAATGTAATGAAGGATATTACATTTAATGCGGCCGTTGAGAAAGCGGAGTCTGTTGTCACTTATACCGTCGGATACAGCATCAGCGGAAACGTCCTTTACAAAGAAACGGTAAAAGCCGGGGATACCCTTTCCGATATCCCTGTTGTTTCGGTGCCCGCAGGCGCAAGCTTTAAGGGGTGGAGCGAGACTGAAAACGGAACTCTCATCAATACGGATACCTGGGTGCCTGCAGAAGATGACACTCTGTATGCGGTGATCGAAAAGGTTTCAACTGAGCCCAGAGCATGGGTATATGATGTAACCGCTCACGGAACTACTTACAGCAATGCCACCGATGTCTACACCCTGACAGACACTTCCAGCACAAAGACCGGCACGGACAGTATGTTTGAGGTTTCGGGGAGTCTGCAAAACAACTCGAAAGACCTGACCTCGGGCACGGTTACGGTGAATCCGGGACTTACCTGTGGTCCGTATAAGGGAAGTGATACAGAAAAATACCTTAAGATGGAGTCGAAAACAAGTATCAAATTTACGGCCCCTAATGACGGATGTATTCTATATGTGTTTGTTGCTAATACCAGAGCAACTGCTAAGGTTAAACTGGATGATGTATCAAAGGCTCCTGAGAATTTGGTCGTCACATTCGAGAATATAAAGAAGGGAGACCACACGATCGTAAAGGGTGATACTTCCGATGTGGGTGCCTTCGTGCTGGTGGATAAGCCCGAGAGCACAAAGTATGTTCTTTCGGTTTTGGATCCGTACTTCGCAGGAGTGGAAAACTCACTGATCCCCGGGGCATACCTTAAGGGGACCGTGGTCAGTTTCTCGGCAAAGCCAAGGGAGGGATATAAGGATCTCCAGGTGACTGAGATCATAGGATCAGATGAAACCCCTCTCGAGCCGGATGAGAACGGTATCTATTCCGTTACGATGGATTCAGACATCACGATCGGACTAAAGGCTGATGCTGACACATCGGAAAAGTATAGTGTCGATGTTCTATACGGCGGCGCTTCGTCCGATCTGACTCCCGGCTTTTACTCTTCGGGGACTTTGATAGATTTCAATGCCCGCCTGAACCCGGGGTACGAAAACCTTGGGGTCGGAGTGGAAGAAATAAAACGGGAAGGTGAACTTATCCATGTAATTAACAGGACCGATGAAAGCCTTATAAATAATCCGGACGGGTCCTATACTCTGAAGATCACTGATTTTAATCCGAGAGTGACGATTTATGGACTGCCTATCGATCCCACGGGACTTGCGATCACAAACGGAACAGAAGAGATCGCAAAATATCCGGGGAGCCCCGAAGGCACCCTCGTGGTTGAGGCCGGGGCTTCTCTGACCCTCAGTACCAACGTCCTTCCTGCCGAAGCGGTCTGCGATGTGTTATGGACTTCCGGCGACGAGAAGATCGCAAAAGTCAGCAGGGGCAGGATAATCCCCATCGCAGCCGGAGAGACTGTGATCACTGCCAAAGTGGACGGACATGATGACATAGCTGTGAACATTGCGCTCAAGGTAACGGAACCCCAGCCTGAATCCGCTTCGATAAAGTGTAACGGAAGCGAGATTTCTGAAGAACTGCCTCTGAACCTTCATCCGGGGGATACGGCGGTTCTTACTCCCTCCGTGCTCCCTGCAGGGGTGAAATATACCGCCACCTTCGAATCGGGGACAACCTCTGTTGCAACGATGGAAGGCGGCAGGCTTACCGCAGTGGGAGCAGGTGAAGCCGTTATCACTCTTACGGTCAAGGGAGCAGGTGCTGATGCCGCAACCCTGACTGCCAAGGCGAAGGTGGTGGTCACCGACATCGTACCCACGGGACTTACTCTCAAGGACTCCGAAGGAAATGTGCTCACCGCTGATTCAACGGTCGCGCTGAAGGTCGGAGATAAACTCTCTGTCAACGCGGAGATCACGCCTTCAAATGCAACCGTGGGAGCGTTCAGTTACAGCAGCGGCAGCCCCCTCATAGCGGAGGTGAATGAGTCTACAGGAGAGGTGACGGCCCTTGCTGCGGGAACGGCCACCATAACCGCCACACTCAGCTGGCTGGTGGGAGGAGCGGAAAAGACCCTGACACAGTCATTCTCGGTGAGCATCACTGAGCAGGGACAGCCCGAAGTCATCCCCACGGATCTGATCCTCAAGGATTCCAAGGGTCAGACCCTGTCGGCGGATTCTCTGGTAGAACTGAAGGTCGGAGATAAGTTCCCGGTGACGGCCGAAAGAAAGCCGGAGGGAGCGATAGGAACCGTAACCTTTGAAAGTGATAAGCCTTCCGTCGCAGCGGTGGGGCAGACCACCGGTGAGGTGACCGCTGTTTCTGCCGGTACTGCACAGATCACCGCAAGGCTTGTGTGGAGCACTGCGGGACAAAGTGAGACGGGGCAGATGGAGTCACGTTTCAAAGTAAAGGTGACTTCCTCGGGTCCTGAACCCACTCCCGGCACGGAAGATGTGGAGATGCTGCCGGGAGAAGTGAAGAGGCTCAACCTGTTTGATAATTATTATATCTATTCCGCGAGATGGACTCTTGAAAGCGCCGACCCCAAGGGCTGTGTCACCCTTAAGAACGGGGTGGTCACTGCAAAGCCGCTCAAGAAAGGGACCACGAAAGCCGAAGCGGTCGTAAAGGCTGCATACAACGGGGCGATCTTTACCTACAATATCAAGATAGACTGTGATGTCCCTGCGGCAAAGGCCATTCCCAACGGAAAGAAGAAGATAGAACTGAAGGCACCCAAGAAGCTCAACCTGAACGTGGGCGATGCAAAGAAAAAATCCGTCACCGTGAAGATCCCTGCCGAACTCAGGGAGGGCGTGTCAGAGGACAGCATCGGCTGCGAAATGACTGTAGACGACGTGTGTGAGATAGGAAAACCGGTCTTCGACGCCAAAAAGACAAAGGCCACCTTTGAAGTCGATCCTGTGGACGCAGGGGCCACCTACATAATATGGTCCATGACAAGGGGAGAAGAGGAGACGGTGGCCGTAACGGAAGTCATCGTGAAAAAGCCCAGGCAGGAGAACGATTTCAGCCTTGAGCAGACTATGGATCTTTCTGTCGGAGAGGCCGGAATGATCTTTGTCGAAGACACGGCGAATAATACCGATCCCAAGGATCTGTCCTTCAGCGTAAAGGGCAAGGGGATCAAGGTTTCAAAGAGCGGGGCCGTGGCCGCAATTATCCCCGGATCCGTTGGAACAGTGACTGTAAAAGCCGGAAAGATAAAGAGAGAGGTCCAGGTAACGGTTTCCGGGGATCATGCATCGGATTACCTTATGCTCAACAAGGCACTGTTGAGTGTGAAACCCGGCACGAAGGGCAAGACCGTATCCCTCACCCTGAAGCGCGTGGTCACGCCCAAAAAGAAGGTGGAACTGCCCGGCATAAGCGAGATCCAAGTGCAGGGAGACATCTCAGGTCAGGGGATAAAAGGCGAG
>JAEELB010000191.1 GCA_016288705.1 Lachnospiraceae bacterium
ATGTGATCAATTAGGGAGATGAAACGCCGGTCAGGCTGAGGCCGCCCTCCGTCGAAGTAAACCCTTCCGAGGCTCCGTCCGGCAGCAGGGGCGGCATTCATTTTCAGGGTAAACCTGAAGTCTGTTTTCTATGTTGATTACGCAGTGAAATAAAGCTATAATTTTTCTGTTTCCTAAAACGGTGATATGCGGATCTCCCTGATGACGGCAGGCGTTCAGGTGGACCGGTTTTTGAGGAGGGCAGGATGTATCAGAATTTTAATGAAATGATAAAGACCATCGAAAAGCTGAAGACCGACGGAATGTACGGAGGGGATTTCTTCCTGACCTGGGAGAAGACGGATGATGAGATCGCAGCGACCTTTGCGGTTGCCGACGCTCTGAGATCCCTGAGGGAGCGGAACATCTCCCCCGCCATTTTCAATTCCGGCCTTGGGATATCCATTTTCAGGGACAATTCCACCAGGACCAGGTTCTCATTCGCATCGGCCTGTGATCTTCTCGGGCTCACGGTGAGGGATCTGGAGGAAGGAAAGAGCCAGATCGCCCACGGTGAGACGGTGCGCGAGACCGCGAACATGGTTTCCTTCATGGCTGAGGCCATAGGTATCCGCGACGACATGTACATTGGAAAAGGTAATAAATACATGCATGAGGTCTCTGATGCGGTGGATGAGGGCTACAGACAGGGGGTCCTGGAGCAGAGGCCTACCCTTGTGAACCTCCAGTGCGACATCGATCATCCCACCCAGTGCATGGCGGATATGGACCATATCATCCATGAGTTCGGGGGTGTTGAGAATCTGAAGGGGAGAAAGATCGCCATGACCTGGGCTTATTCCCCCAGCTATGGAAAGCCGCTCTCTGTACCCCAGGGCGTGATAGGGCTCATGACCAGGTTCGGGATGGACGTGGTGCTGGCGCATCCCGAGGGTTACGAGGTCATGGGAGACGTGATCGACGTTGCAAATAAGAACGCTGCGGCCTCCGGAGGTTCCTTTAAACAGGTGAGCAGCATGGAGGAGGCTTTTGAAGGGGCGGATATCGTGTATCCCAAGAGCTGGGCGCCCTTCAGCGCCATGGAAAAGAGAACGGTCCTCTATGGCGATGGGGATATGGAAGGCATTGACAGGCTTGAAAAGGAACTCCTCAAGAGAAACGCGGAACATACAGACTGGTGCTGCACCGAAGATATGATGAAGAGAACGAAGGACGGAAAGGCGCTGTATCTTCACTGCCTGCCCGCTGACATCAATTCCGTCAGCTGCGAGAAGGGTGAGGTGGAGGCCTCCGTCTTTGACAGATACAGGACGCCTCTCTACAGGCAGGCAAGCTTCAAGCCCTACGTGATAGCGGCAATGATATTCCTTTCAAAGGTGAAGGATCCCGCTTCCGCGCTGGCGGAGCTTGAGAAGAGGGCTCTTCCGGTGAGGAACTTTGGCTGAATTTGAGAAGAGAGATCTTCCGGTAGGATCGTTGTCTGACCGGAGCCGGAGACGTAAACGGGTTCATTAACCTGATCGGAGCTTGAGATGAAGATGGGACAAAAGGGCAGGGCGGTGATAGCCCTCGGCGGTAATGCGTTGGGAGACAATCTCCCTGAACAGATGGCGGCAGTGAAGATCACCTCCAAAGCCGTGGCCGATCTGATCGAAGAGGGGTATTCCGTGGCCATCGCCCACGGGAACGGACCTCAGGTGGGCATGATCCAGGATGCATTCGGGCTCCTGACCAGAGCCGAGCCCGAAAAGTATGTCCAGTTTCCGCTATCCGTCTGCGTGGCTCTGAGCCAGGGCTATATAGGATACGATATCCAGAATGCCCTCCGGGAGGAACTTCTTGACAGGGGGATCGGGGCCGGTGTGGTGAGCATACTCACACAGGTTGAAGTGGACCCGAAGGACCCGGCTTTTTCTGCTCCCGAAAAGCCTATCGGTCACTTTATGACCAAGGAAGAGGCTGATGGACTCGTAAAAGAGAGAGGCTATGTGGTGCGTGAGGATTCGGGCCGGGGCTACCGAAGAGTGGTCGCGTCTCCCAAACCCGTGGCGGTGGTTGAAAAGGACATAATCATCACGCTCATGGAAACGGGTCATGTGGTGGTCTGCTGCGGAGGCGGAGGGATCCCCGTGTTCAGGACAGAGGGTCATCATCTGAAAGGGGCTGCGGCAGTCATCGACAAGGATCTGGCAGCCGCCTGCCTTGCCGAGGAGACCGGCGCGGAAATGCTCCTCATTCTCACTGCGGTAGACAGGGTTTCATTAAACTTCGGAAAGCCCGATGAGAAGAAGCTTGATTCCATGACCGCTGCAGAAGCGGAAAGATACATAAAGGAAGGACAGTTCGCTCCGGGCTCCATGCTGCCCAAGGTAGAGGCGGCGGTGAGCTTCGTAAAAGGTAACCCCGGCAGGACCGCTGTGATAGCAAGGCTTGAAGACGCCGGAGCCGCGGTCAGAGGAGAGACCGGCACCAGGATACTGGCCGGGTGAGGCGAAAACTGAATATCAATAAACAGCGGAAAGGGCGGCCCCTCTTAAGCCGCCCTTTCCTAATATACGATCCACTTTCCCCTTATGCTGATCAATGATACCTCTTTTCCTTCCTACTATAACTTACGAGAGGGTAGGAGAAAAAAATGGGGGAAAGGGAAAAATCTTTTCTTCTTTCGCGCGCTTACTCGACCTTCGGCAGTTTGGCCACGGATGCGGCTATATCCTCGTCGGTGGGGATCACGTCGGTCATTTCTCCGTCGTGGAATTTCTCGTAAGCCACCAGATCAAAATATCCGGTTCCCGTGAGACCGAACACGATGGTCTTTTCTTCGCCGGTCTCCTTGCATTTCAGAGCTTCATCTATGGCGACACGGATCGCATGCGAGCTCTCGGGAGCGGGGAGAATGCCTTCAACTCTTGCAAACTGTTCTGCAGCCTCGAATACTGAGGTCTGCTCCACGCTGGTGGCTTCCATCAATCCGTCATGATACAGCTGGGAAAGTGTCGTGCTCATGCCGTGGAAGCGAAGTCCTCCCGCGTGGTTTGCCGAAGGAATGAAGCTGCTGCCCAGAGTGTACATTTTTGCCAGAGGGCAGATCATGCCGGTGTCGCAGAAATCATAGGCGAAGGTTCCTCTTGTGAAGCTGGGGCATGACGCGGGTTCCACCGCTATGATCCTGTAATCCGCCTCGCCGCGAAGCTTTTCGCCCATGAAAGGAGCGATGAGACCGCCCAGATTTGAGCCGCCGCCTGCGCAGCCGATTATCATGTCGGGCTTGATGCCGTATTTGTCGAGAGCGGCTTTTGTTTCAAGACCTATGACCGACTGGTGGAGCAACACCTGATTAAGGACGCTGCCCAGCACATAACGGTATCCGGGATTCTTTGTGGCCACTTCCACCGCTTCGGAGATGGCGCAGCCGAGGCTTCCGGTGGTACCGGGATGCTCCGAAAGGATCTTTTTCCCGACCTCGGTGGTCTCCGAAGGCGAAGGCACAACGGATGCGCCGTAGGTCCTCATCACTTCTCTGCGGAAGGGTTTCTGCTCATAGGACACCTTCACCATGTATACCTTACAGTCCAGATCGAAATAGGAACAAGCCATTGAAAGGGCGGTTCCCCACTGGCCGGCGCCGGTTTCGGTGGTCACGCCCTTAAGTCCCTGCTTCTTTGCGTAGTAGGCCTGGGCGATGGCGGAATTCAGTTTGTGGCTTCCGCTGGTGTTGTTGCCCTCAAACTTATAATAGATCTTTGCCGGTGTTTTCAGCTTTTCTTCGAGGCAGTACGCCCTGACCAGGGGAGAGGGACGGTACATCTTGTAAAACTCCCGGATCTCTTCGGGAATCTCGATGAACGCCGTGTCTTCATCCAGCTCCTGCTTTACCAGCTCCTCGCAGAAGATGGGGGTGAGCTCCTCGGCGGTAAGCGCTTTGTGGGTCCCGGGATGCATAAGGGGAGCGGGCTTGTTCTTCATGTCGGATCTCATGTTGTACCATGCTTTGGGCATTTCCTCTTCACTCAGGTAGATCTTGTAGGGAATCTTTTCGTTTGACATAGTGTTTCTCCTTTCCGTTCTTCGGGACAGATGGGATAAAAAATACCTGTCCCACAGCTAAAGTTACTGCTGGGACAGGTAGTGTGATCTGCTTACCTGCGGTGCCACCCGGCTTGACGTCCAAAACGTCCACTCAACGCATACCAACATATGCTGAACTTTTTTTACGGAGATTCCCGCTCCGTCTCCCATACTCCGGACAAGGTCCGTTTCCGGTCGCCCTCAGAAGTCCATTCGGCGGAAACACTTTTGCTGCGATCACACCATCCGCAGCTCTCTCTGAAAAGGAGGATCCCGCTTACTCACTCTTCATCAACGGTTTAGCAAAAATTAACACAATTGTTTTTCGATGTCAATACTTTTTTTCAAAATCTCCTCAGGTTGCGAAACGGGAGCATTTGGTTTAAAATACGGAGACATGAAGGTCGGTGATCTGAGGTATCAGGTGTATTATTCGGAGCGGGCACAGGAAGATGCGCGCTCTCAGAGAGACGGGCGAAGCGGAAAGGGTTTTGCCGCCGAATTTAAGCGGGCTGCGTCTGCTTATGACGCGGCGGATGAGACAGGATCAGCTGCAGATAAGAGCCGCAAAGCCGGAGCTTTCGATCCCTCAGGTGAAACGGTTTCGGCTGCAGATAAGGAACGCAGAGCAGGCGCGGTTTTTGAGCCCTCCGGGGCGGCGTCCCCGGTATTTGAAACCGCACAGACCGCCGGAGCCGGGGATCAGTCCCCGTTTTCAAAGATCTACGGCAGGGATGCTTACAGGGCTTCCGGCGCGGCAGCCAGGGCAAAAGCCCGCTATGTTCCTCTTGATACCACGGCCATTTCTGATCAGATGAAGAGGATCTCCGAAATGGAGTTTTCCGGCCAGAAGAGAGCCTTCGAGACTGCGGTCGGGAAAATAAAGACCGATGTCATCGGCCGCGCGCGGTCTGTCGAGGATGTTTCCGACGGAGGCTACTGGAGCACGGATGAGACGGCGGACAGGATCCTGGAGTCCGCATACACTTTGGCAAAAGGTTCTACAGTAAAACTTGCAAGACTGAAGAAAGCCTTCGAAGAAGGTTTTACCGGCGCAGAGAGAAAGGGGCTCCCCGAACTGTCATACGAGACCTATGACATGGCAGAGCAGTTCTTCGACAACCTTCTCAAGTAGGACGGGCAATGCCCGGAGCGTCCTGAAGACAGGGAATGACGGCCTTATGCGGCAGTGATGCCGATCCACCGGACCTTCGGACGGGAGCGGACATCCTGAGGCAGGGACGACACCGCTGGTCCGAATGACCGGGACCGTCGGACAGGAGCGAGCACCCGGAGACATTGACGACACCGCCGCATGAACGGCGGATACGGAGGAAAGATCGTGACTTCACAACAGATGGAAAAAAAGCTTGACGACCTTATGGCCGAGGCGATAAAGAATTCATACAGCGATCCCATACACGTAAAGGACTGGCAGGAGGTCATAGACAGTCTGATCCGGGCCAAGGAAACGTTGAAGAAAGCAGTGAAATGAAGATCAGGAACAGGACGGCTCTACTGGTCGTCCTTATTTTATTTATATTCGCGGATGCTCTGGCCGGCTGCGGACAGAGCTCTTTCAGACATTCTTCCAGAAATGACGTTAATGAGACCCTGACCGGCGAACCGTCCTCGGAGCCGGAGGAGCAGAAACCTGAAGCGGAGACCGAAAAACCGAACCTGTTGCAGAGTATCCTGCCCCGGAAGAGCGATAAACCACAAGGCCCCGAATGGAGCATTTACGTATATCTCTGCGGCTCCGATCTTGAGAGCGAAGACGCCATCGGAACGGAAGATATGAGGGAGATGCAGGAAGGGTCAAAGGGCGGTCACGTCAGGTTCATCGTTGAGACCGGCGGCTCGAAAAAGTGGCATAACGACTTCACCAGCGCCCTGAAAAATCAGCGGTTCCTCATTGAAAACGGCAGGACCAGATGCGTGTGGGAAGACAGCAGGAGGCCCATGAACGATTACAAGACGCTGTCGGATTTTATTTCCTTTTGCAGAAATGAATATCCTTCGTCCCATACCGGGCTGGTGTTCTGGAACCACGGAGGGGGGAGCATCACGGGGCTCTGCTTTGATGAAAATGAGGACAATTACAGCCTTTCTCTGATCGGAGTGGAAAGGGCTCTTTCGGAGACCATAGGAAAACAGGGGAGAAATTTTGATTTTATCGGTTTTGACACCTGCCTTATGGCCACTCTTGAGACAGCCTGCATGATCAAGGACTATGCAAATTATATGTACGCCTCCCAGGAAAATGAATCGGAGATCGGATGGCAGTACGGGGAAATAGGAAAGATCATATCCGAAAATCCGGAGACGGACGGCGGGAGCCTGGGAAAGGAGATCGCGGAGATAGTCTACAGATCCTGCGAGAGCGAGGAGGAACGGGACAATGCAACCTGTTCCGTGACAGACCTGGAAGCTGTCGAACTCCTGATCACCGAATTTGATCTTTTCTCAAAGGAACTGTATGAAGCCACAGGGGACAGGGATGTGCTGTCCTCCTACGCAAGAGCAGTCTCCGAAAAAGATAATTTCGGC
>JAEELB010000192.1 GCA_016288705.1 Lachnospiraceae bacterium
CTGAAACTGGATGATGACTGAGGACAGAAAGCCTTTATCCGTTTATATCCATGTCCCGTTTTGCGTGAGAAAGTGTTTATACTGCGACTTCCTGTCATTTCCGGCCACTCCGCTTCAGAGGGATGGATATTTCGAAAGCCTCTTAAAGGAAGTGTCTGCCGCGGCGGATCATTTCAGAGACAGAGGATATTATGTAAACACTGTTTATATAGGCGGCGGCACGCCCTCGCTTGTTTCTGAGAAGGATATCGAACTGGTATTATGTAAACTAAAACCGCTGTATCCCGAAAGCTCTGAGGGCGGAGCTGAAGAGTATTCGGAGGATCCGGATAAATGCCCTGAAGATAGCGCTTCCCTTTTCCTGCCGGAGATAAGCAGAGAAGTGAATCCCGGGACACTTAAAGGTGAAAAGGGAAGGGAAAAGGCAGCGGCCTATGCGCGCTCGGGGATAAACAGGGTGAGCATCGGGCTGCAGAGCGCAGACGACAGCGCTTTAAAGAGGATCGGCAGAATACATACCTACTCCGACTTTCTGGAAATTTATGATATTGTGAGGAGCGCCGGTATAGGGAATGTAAATGTGGATATCATGCAGGATCTTCCCGATACGGGATATGAGAGCTGCATTGACACTCTGAAAAAGGTCCTGTGTCTGGCGCCCGAACACATCTCTTCATACAGCCTCATACTGGAAGAGGGAACGCCCCTTTTTGACAGGCAGGATGAGTTCTCATTTCCGGATGAGGACCTGGACCGCAGGATATACAGAGACAGCGCTCTGATCCTCAGGGATCACGGCTATGACAGGTATGAGATCTCAAATCATTCTCTCCCGGGATATGAGTGCAGGCACAACCTCGTATATTGGGAGAGAGGGGATTATGTCGGGCTCGGTCTCGGGGCTTCCTCCTGCGTTGATGATGTGAGGTGGAAAAACCCCTCAAATTTCGAAGTCTACCATGAGTATGCGGAAAGCATTTCCGGCTCCCCCTTTCCTTTGAGGGATCATTGCGAGGAATACGAGAAACTGAGTACCGGGGATATAATATCCGAGACCATGTTTCTCGGGCTCAGGATGACGAAAGGCATTGACCTTGAGCACTTCAGGAGACAGTTCGGACGGGATGTCAGGAGCGTGTACGGGGAAAAGGTGGATGAACTCATTTCCGAGGGGGCGCTTTGTGAGGAGGGAGGCAGGCTCTTTCTCACGGATTACGGGATCGATGTGAGCAACAGTGTGTTTGCGGAGTTCCTGCTGTGAAAGACGCGGGTCATTCTCTGCATTCGTCTGAGGAGGCTGCACATGAATAAGTATATCGAAGTGATCAATACCGTTCTTCCGGTACTGCTGATGCTGGGGGCCGGGATAGTATGCAGAAGGAGATCCCTCATTTCCAGGGACGGGGTTAACGCCCTGAAAAATGTTGCAGTCAATATCTGCCTTCCCGCGGTCATGCTGAACGCCTTTGCCACCATGGAATACAGCATTGCCAATGTGGTCATCACCCTGATGATGTTTGCCGTGTGCGTCCTTGGGTGGGCTGCAGGAAAGCTTCTGAACAGGTTTTTCAATGTATCGCCATTTCTCCCTTTCCTGACCACAGGGTTTGAGGCGGGGATGCTCGGGTATTCGCTCTTTGCGCTCCTGTATGGAAATGACCGCATATCAGCCTTTGCCTGCGTGGATCTGGGACAGGTCTTATTTGTGTTTACGCTATACAAGCTTCTGCTTTCAAGGGAGACCAGCGAGAAAGCTGATCTCGGGAAGCTTGTCTCGGAAATGCTGAAGTCTCCCACCATTATCGCAATAATCGCGGGAGTCATCCTGGGAACTACGGGACTTTACAGGGCCCTTGCGCCCTCAGGGGTGAGCAGCGTCATAGACGCCTGCACCGACTTTGTCAGCAGACCGACTGCCGGGATCATACTCATCGCCATAGGATACGATCTGGTGCTCGACAATATCCCCTGGATCTCCGTCCTGAAGACTGCTGCGTCGAGGATCGTTATAATGCTTGCCCTCAGGCTCCTTACGGGAATGGTGGTGACGGGACTTTCACAGGGTGAAGAACTGATCCCGGCCCTCAATATGATGTTCATCCTGCCGCCTCCTTATGTGCTGCCCGTATTTGCCGATGATGAAAAGCAGAGAAATTATGTCTCTTCATCGCTTTCCGTGATCACTGTCATTACCATCGCAGGGTTTATCGTCCTGGCCGCCCTTTAATCCATGAGCGGGCAGATAAATAATAACAGAAAAAAGATCGTTCTGGCTTCCGCTTCCCCCAGGAGGCGGGAACTCATGGACAGAACCGGGACAGAGTACACCGTGGTTCCGGCTGAAGTGGATGAGACCGTAGACTTATTCGATCCGGCCGAAGTCGTGATGGAGCTGTCGGAGAGAAAGGCGGTGACGGTCCTCATAGATCATCCGGACTCAGTCGTGATAGGGGCGGACACGGTGGTGGCTATAGACGGAAGGATGCTTGGGAAACCCAAGGACAGGGAAGAGGCTTTTGAAATGCTCCGGGAGCTTTCCGGGAGGGTCCATCAGGTTTATACCGGGGTCTCTGTGGTGTTCAATGACGAGACCGGAGCTCACCGTGAAAGGTTTTATGAAATGACCGAAGTGGAGATGTATGACAATCCGGAGGAACTTCTGGAATGGTACGTGGATACGGGAGAGCCCATGGACAAGGCCGGGGCATACGGGATCCAGGGGAAGGGCACGCTTCTTGTGAGAGCAGTCCGGGGCAATTACGACAATGTGGTGGGCCTGCCCGTGGCTGAACTCATGAGGAGGCTTTCAAGTCTGTGACGGGGATCCGGTCCGGATTTTCCTGAAGAAACTGTTGCATTTTCTCTCCCGGGATATTAAAATACAGGGGATTGTGTATTCTATTTCGGGAGGATTGAATTGAAATTCGTAAAGATTGAAGAACTCAAGTCCGGAATGAGGCTTGCAAGGCCTGTATATTCCAAAAACGGAGTGCTCCTCTACGACAGAAATTCTCAGCTTAATCAGACAGCCATCATGAGCATCAGCAATTTCGGACTCATGGGATTGTTTATTCTGGAGCCTGCGGAACCCGTGCCGCCGATGACACAGGCAGATATCGATTTCGAACGGTTCCAGACCATGACGGTGTTTTCCATAAAGGATGAGCTGGACTCCATCATAAATAACGGCAAGTCGTCGAAGATACCTGTCATCGTGTCGAACATCATCAAGAATTACGGGCATATCGACGGAAAGATCAATTTTCATCAAGACCTCAGAAGTAATGAGGACGCGATATACAGGCATACTCTGAACACGGCGCTTCTGTGCGCCATCATCGGACACAGGATGAAAATACAGCCCGCCGATATGACAGAGGTGGTGACTGCCACCATCGTTCATGAACTCGGGAAACTGATCGCAAAAAAGACCCTTCCCGATATAGGGGAGGAGATACCCGAATCCTACATGACCCAGGGTTATGATCTTATGGATACCATGTATTCCAGCCAGCCCAACATTAAGAGGATCTGTGTCCAGGCTCACCGGGGAAAGACCGTTCCGAACCAGAAGATGATAACCGGGGGCAGGATCCTCATGGTCGCCAATTTCTTTGACAAAAAGACGGCAATGCATTCCGTGGGCGAACCCGCATCGGAGGTCGCCGCCGTTAAAGAACTCCTGGGAACGCCGGAATACTTTGACCAGACTGTGGTGAAAGCGCTTATCGAGAGTATAAACATCCTCTCGCCCGGAGTGTCGGTCGAACTGTCCAACGGAGACAAGGCGCTGGTCCTCAGCGAGAATTCCGATGATGTCCTGAGGCCCATGGTCCTGACTTTCAGGAACAATACCATCATGGATCTCGGCAATTCCGAATACAATGACATAGAGATCCTGGATGTCATGAAGACCATGGACAACAGGCATGTGATGGATACGGATGCCCTGACAAAGATGGGCTTTTCCGCTCCTGCCCAGGAATACGTGGAGGTTCCCACGGGCACCTGACAGGGATCACGTCCATGCCGCAGTCACCTGGTGAAATAAGTCGCCGAGATCTGTCTTGCAGCGCCTTTTATGCACATTCTCAGCAGCACCTGCATGAGGCCGGGGACAGAGATGATCATTTTCTTTGATATCTCTTTGTGTATCGTATCCACGGGCTTCGGATCGATCCCCAGAGCATCCCATATCACCGACTCTCCCTCATCCAGGTTTTCGGGCTTTTTGAGCTCCAGGCACGAAGAGCCTTTTTTTGTGGAAACGTCTTTTCTGATGTCCTGCCTGTAATTCTCGTCGAAGAGATCCTCCATGAATTCCCTGGGGGAGAGGGCCACTCCGGCCCCCTGTTTTATCAGCCTGTTGCAGCCGGCAGACAGGCATTCGTTGATCCTCCCCGGTACTGCGTAGACCTCCCGCCCCTGTTCCAGCGCCATGTCCGCGGTGATGAGGGAACCTGAGCGCTCCCTTGCTTCCACCAGGAGCACGGCCTGTGAA
>JAEELB010000193.1 GCA_016288705.1 Lachnospiraceae bacterium
CACCGCTGTTCCGAGGCTTGAATTCCACATGATCTCCGGATCATAATCGGCGGTCTGGTCTATGTAGAAGCTCAGGCCGAAATCCGCAAGCGGGGCTTTGGGATCGGGAGTGCTGCTGCCCGTATCCGCTCCCTGCACCAGGGTCCCCGACGATAAAAGCACGATGTCAAGATAGGGTTTTTCCTTATAATTTCCATCCTTGTCTTTCATGGCAATGGCGTTTCCGGAAAGAGAATAGGAGTAAGTCTTGTTCCCCATCGCGTCCGAGAATGTCCCGGCTCCGTCGGAAACCTCCTGGCCGATCTTCACCATGAGAGCCTTGTTGTGATCCTGCTTCACATGGAGGAAACTGTTGTCCGGAGCGTTCTTTATGATCTCGCTCACGTCCACCCTTATGATCACATATGTGCCGTCGAAGCCCGACATCTTCTTATGAGTGCCTGTCCCGTTGAGGTTTGCTTCCTCGATGATCTCATAGCGGAAATAACTGTAGGGGGCGTAAAGGCTGCCTCCGGGTATGGGAGTGAATTCCGTGGGGCCTGTCTTTGTTTCATAGGGCACCGCCGCCCCCATGATGATGGCCGGTGATTCGGTGGTCGGCCTGCTCTGAAGAGCCGTGTTTGAAATGCTTGGGATGCCTATGGTCTGTGAGTTTGCCGATGCCGTGGGCTTAACCTCATACACGCCCGGGTATCTGCCCTGATCATCCAGAAGTTCGGCGTTGAAATCATACTGGGAACCGGTTGTGGAAACCGGATCCAGACCCTCCTTCAGGCCGAAGGCCTCTTTCCCGCTTTCGGTCCCTTCCCCGGAAGATCCTCCGGCAGCTTCCAGGCCTGCGGCTGCCCGGCCGTCAGTATGGGCAGACAGAGGCAATGACTGTGTAAACAGCATGGCCGCAGCAAGCACGACAGCGGATAAACGTCTGAAACTTCCTCCTGTTCCTCCTCTTCTACTCATAACTGCCTCCTGTTCTTCAAAATTCCCTCTTACTCCGGTTCACATAGCGATCTGCTTCCTGTGCGGCCATCCGGGCCGGACGTATAGCAGACCGGCTGTCAGTCAAAGAAACTCAGCTCATCCAGCATCCTCATGGAGTTCTTTATGTAGTCTTCATCGGTTATGGACCACCTGAAGCCCAGCCTGTAGAGAGCCATCATGGTGAATGTATTGTCGGAGTCATTCTCTACCCTGGCGTCGTCATCATCAAGATTATAGTTGAAAAGAGGGGAAACTACTATATTTTTTTCCTCATCTTCAGTCATGCTCCTGAGCCTTGTCTCAAACTCCCTGTCCTCGGTGATATCGATCCTGTAGCCCATATCCTTAAGTGTGAATATGATATCTCCCAGTTCAACGGAGTGCGAATTGTACACGTTAAAGGCAGTGAATTCCTTCGGCGTTCCGGACAGCAGCACGATCGCTCTCGCCACTTCGTCTATGGGGGAGAACTCATCCACGTCCGCCATCTGGTTCACGGGGAAGCATCCCAGAGCAACATATGCCTTGATGGTGTTCATAAAGTTGTTTGTATTGAAATTGATCTGGAACTCTCCGTCGCTGAACCTGCTCATAAGGTTTCCGAGCCTCATGATCTTGGCGTCGAGACCATCCTTTTCGATGGACTCCAGCAGATACTTCTCGGCGAGGAACTTGGTATATACGTAGCCGTTGGACTCAACCTCCTGTCCGAAGTCGAAATCTCTCTCCGTCATGATCCTTTTCTCCGCATTCGGACCCACGCTGTCCCCTGCCACCGATACCGTGGAAGTGTGTACCAGACGGACCTTCTTTTCAAGACAGCACTTTGCGAGATTCATGACTCCCAGCGTATTCACGTTCTTCAGTACGTCCAGATCGGCGAAATGCTTTACGCAGGCTGCGCAGTTGATCACGGTATTAAAGTCATATACAAAGACATCCCTGAGACTTTCCGGATCGGTTATATCCCCTGCCAGCACCGTCACGCGTTCATCATATTTGCTCTCATAGTTTGTTCCGAAGTAGTAGAAGTAGGTCTGCTTAAGGAGGGTCTCGCCGGATCTGCCGCTCTTGTGCATGAGACAGAATATCCTGCCGGTGCCGGCAGTCAGCAGTTCATGGAACACATGCATGCCCAGGAATCCGGTGGCGCCGGTCAGGAGCACATTGCCAAGGCCTTCCGGTCTCATGCCCTCAAGATCGGAAACATTATTGTGGGATAAGGCCTTTTCAAGATCCGTCCCGGATCTGTCAGCCCCGGGTACCTGTACGGCATCTGCTCCCTTATCCTCCTTCTCTTCACCGGGCTCCTTGTCCTGAGCCTTTTCCGTTCCTGCTGCCCCGGTTCCGAAAATAGCTTTGTGCTTTTCCTCCACAAGCGACGCCAGAGCGGATATCGTGGGACGCTCGAACACATCCTTATACAGCACGGGAAGATCCTGAGACATGGCTGCCATCATGACCTGGGCTGCCGTAAGGGACGTCCCTCCTATCTCAAAGAAGTTGTCGTTATCATTTACGTTGTCGAGTCCCAGCACCTTCTTGAATATGCCCCGGAGCTCTTCGACCAGAGCGCCGGCAGCCGGTCCTTCACCCGCAGTCCCGCCGTTTTCGGCGGCAGCCTTTTCCGTCTTCTTCCTCTCTCCCGACAGCTCACGGACCGCATCGCAGTCGTACACGTCAAGGAGCTTGTCCGCCGCGAGGAACCTGCCGAGGACCGCATCCATCATGGAGGTGAACCTGTCCATGGTGTGCGTGGTGTACATTTCCGGATCGTATTCAAATTCGTACTTTATACTGTCGCCGTCGATGTATATATCCAGACCGAAGGGAGCCTTGGCCTGGGACAATGATAATTCGATCTCTTCCGCGGGCCCGGCGCCGATCTTCACAGACTCGTTCTCTTCCGCTTCTCCCTGATAGGCGAAGAGGATATCCGACTCTATGCCGTACTCCCGGCTGATCTCGGCGAAACTGACTATGTCATTAGCCATGGCGTTTATCAGATATTTGCCGCAATTCCCGATATATTCGGAGATCCTCTGCTCCGGGTAAGGCTTCAGCAGTATGGGAAGAGTCTTTACGAACATGGAAATGCACCGTTCGGTCCTGGGATCGCTCCTCCCGTTGTAGATAGTCGTAAAGACAGCGTCTTCGGAACCCGTATACGCTTTGAGAGACACTCCGAACAGGGCGGTGAAGAAAGCGTTCAGGGACAATTCCTTTTCTTCGCAGTACTTCCGGACCTCCTTTGCTCCGATCCCGGAGATCCTGGTGTAAAGGCCCTCGTTTTCACCGGATGAGATCTCTTCCCGCTCCGGAAGGACGACGCCCTCAGTGCCCCTGAAGATCCTGTCATACCACTCCTTTGCCCGGGTAAATTTGTCGGAAGCACGCTCCGCCTCCTCGACAAGGGCGGCGTCAAACCCGGTATATTCTTCCGCCTGCAGCTTCTGCCCGTTATATGCGGCGTCCAGATCTTCAAACAGGATATTGAAGGATTCCCCGTCCGAAATGATATGATGCAGGTCTATGAACAGGTATTTCCCCTCAGCCGTATCGTACAGGCCGACCCTGTACAGCTCCTGCCCGGACAGCAGATCGAAAGGACGCACCAGTTCGTCCCTGTCGGGCATCTCTTTCTGTATCTCGATCCCGATGGTCCGCACATCGTTCCTAACGGCGACTGCCTTGTTGTCCTCGCTCTTCATGGTCATGAAGAGGCCCGGATGCGCCGCAAAGACCTCCTGCAGGGCGGTTTTAAGTTTTTCCATGTCCACGGAGGCATCAAGCCTGTAGAGGTAAGGGATATTGTAGACCGTGCTTCCCATGTACCTGATGCTCTCGAGGAATATGCCCATCTGCGACATGGTGAGAGGATACTCCTTCCTCACCTCATAGGTCTGCTCCTCAGCCCCGCCGCTTATGAACTTTTCTATATCTTTGACGGTCTTTCGCTCAAACAGATCCGAGACCCTTATGGTCCTGTCGAACCTCTGGGAGAGCAGCGTGCAGAGCTTGATGCTGCCTATGGAGGACAATCCCGCCTCGAACAGATCGGTGGTGATGCCTATCATCTTGTTGCCGAGGACCTTCTCCAGCTCTTCCAGGATCTCTCTCTGGATATCGTTTTCGGGAGGCGCGATCTCCTCCTGCTTTGCCACCGGTTTAGGCAGCTTTTTCTTGTCGATCTTTCCGTTTGCGGTGAGAGGCATGCTCTCAAGCTGCATGAATACCTGAGGCACCATGTACGCGGTGAGCTTTGCGGATATATGCTCCTTCAG
>JAEELB010000194.1 GCA_016288705.1 Lachnospiraceae bacterium
GATCCAGTTCTGAGCGGATGCCGTTCAGATCCCCGTACCCGTTTCCGTTGGTATCCCGGAAGCTGTTCACATATATCTCGTATGCGATGGTCTTCTGCCACCATTTGAGGGAGGAAGAGTCGGACATTACCCGGCCTTCGCTACATCCCGAGGCCACCAGCAGGTTCAGCGCAGGAATTATGCACAGGCACCGTCTCGCGAGAGCTTTCAGTTTCGTTATCCCCGATCTGTTATTCTGCCTTTTCATCGCAGCCATGATGATCTCCTATGTCTTTATTATTCTTCGACACGCTCACGCCGGCCGGGCGACAGGGTCCTCTGTTTTATTTTGCCGTGACAAAGACCCGGACCTCAGCCTTTTGGGCTCCGCAGGATACGGTGACGGTGGCGGGTACAAGAGCGCCATTCTTAACGGCAGATGCCTTCTTTGCCGTGACGACGCCGTTCTTCACAATCACTCCCTTTCCGGAGACCTTCCATTTCAGCTTCGACACCTCTGTGCAGTCCAGAGGGTTCAGGAGAGACCGGAGTACGTCGCTGTCCCCCTCCCTGAGGATCAGGCTCCCGTCGGAAAGCAGTCCTTTGGAATCCCCTGTGATCCCGATGGATTTTGCGGGAGCTGTCACAGTCACCTTGATAAGTTTCCTGTTCATCTCCTCTTTTTCCGTATACAGGTTCCGGTCAAAGGTCTCTATTGCGATCCAGGAAGTACCCGGGGCAAGCCCATTTACGGTCAGGGTCTTTGAAAGGCTCTTTTTCCCGTCGTCCGTTAAGGCGCTGCTCTCCGTAAGGGACACCAGCTTTGCCCGGGAGGTGTAGGCCCTGAGGACCCTGTTTTCATTTTTGTAATCGCTGCCCTTGGCGCCTATGGTAAGGGACAGTGTCTCCCCCGCTGCAATCTTTATGGAGCTTTTCGAAGAGAACAGGGAAGCGCCCTTGTCTTTCTTTACATTTCCGGGTTTATTGTCATCAGCCACGGTGAGCTTCATGACTTCCGTCCGGACGATACTGTTGTCACGCTTGACCGTGACGGTGATGCTGACGGGTGTGTCCGTTGCTTTCTTTGCGGTCACAAGTCCCTTGCTCACGCTCACAGCCTTCGGATCGCTGCTTTGGAAGCTCACTTTTTCTTTCCCGGTCTCGTAGGGCGAGCGGCTTAGGATATACTTCTGCTGGCCCACTGTCAGCGCCGACAGATCCTTCCTCAATATGGAATCGTCGGCCGGCTCCGCTTTTTGAGGCACGGGTTCCGGAAGCCTGCTGCAGGCCAGGACGTACCCGTTTTCCGAGTCCGCTGTCTCGCCGAAGAAATAGATGTTATCCCCCGCGGCAAAGGTCAGAGAATTAAAGGTCCTGGAATCGGAGATCCGTCCGGCTCCTTTTGAAAACGCTGTTCCATCCCATGGGCAGTAATAATTATCCGCGGTGACTGCCGCGCTTTCCGAATGGGTGGTGACGGGCCCCGCCATATAGATCCCGTCAGTTCCGCCAAAACCGGAGGGGATCTCCATCTGCAGACCGGTGCCGGCAGGCACGGATAACTGAGTCTTTTCCTCGACATAGCCGTCATTCTGTTTCCTGAGGGTGATCCGATAGTATTCTGCGCCCGCGCCCCACGCTTCAGCTTCATCGCTGAATCTGCATCCAAGGGCCCGGATGGTGCCGTCCCCGTCGAGCTTCAGCGCTGTTTCCGGGAGAACGCAGGCAGACAGGTCCAGAAGCTTCTCTGCGGAGCCGGTGACCGGATCTATCCGGAAAAGTGAGGAAGGCTTAAAGGATTTGTAATAGAGATAGGATCCGCTGAACGAATAAGGTGTGTTGAAACAGAGAAGACAGTCCTTGTCCGCAATAAGCGTCCGTACTCCGCCGGGAAGCTTGTCCCCGTCGGAAGTCCTGACGGTTACCCTGTTGATGACGGACAGTCTGTCCGGGTCATACCAGGCCAGGTCTGAAAGTTCCGCCACATCTTCAGTCACCCTGGCCGGTTTCCCCTCCCCTTCTTCATCGAAAAAGAGCAGATGTCCCTGATAGTCTGCAACGTTCCCGTAAAGCCCGGCCGGGACAGCCTCATCACCTGAAAGGAACGTAAATTCAAGGGATCCTGTGTCAAAGATCCAGGTTTCATAAGCGTCGTTATCGTCATTCTTCGAAAGGAGCCATACCCGGTCCCCATCCGTATGGGAGCTGTGGAACCATCCGGATCTGAATCTGTCGGAGGAAGGAAGGGTTATGCGCCTGTATTTGTCTCCCAAAGGTCCTGTCCGGACCACGCGGCTTCCCGATCTGTGGCTTACGGGGTCTGTCACGGTGACTATTATCTCCCCTTCCGTAAGACCTTCGGGTATATCGCAGACCAGCGTCTCTTCGCCGTCGGCGGAAGAAGTTCCCTTTACGGCGTTTATATCCCAGGTTCCGTCGCCCTGTGATATGGTCACGTCTTTATTTCCCTCGCCGAAAAAGAATCCCCTGATGTGAAGCTTGCCGTTGGCCATTGGCCGGACATCGTTCACCACCGGGCGGTACCGGCTTTCGTCCAGCGAATTTCTCACGTTGGCGACGCCTCCCATGCGGCAGAGCCCTTTTAACTCATCTGTCTCCTTAACGCCGGCGAGGACCCTGGCAGCCCTTTTTTCGGCGGAATCTTCGGGCCACCGCGCAGCCATTATGGCCACCTCCCCCGCAACGGCAGGCGTAGCCATTGAGGTTCCCGTTTTCACTCCGTAAGCGCTGAGATCGGGGTCGCTGACGATGCGAAGATCCCCCAAATGCACCTTCATGGTCCCGGTCTCATCGGGCTTCCCGAAGATGGTCAGCCTGATAACGGGATCTTCCCTTATCATATCGGCGGGTAACGCCAGATTGAACAGCTGCCAGCCGCCCTCGTCCGGATCGTAGTATCCGTAGTATTTCAATGAAGGATCGTTTTCTGCATGCGAATACCCGCCGTCACTGTTTTTTGCAGCCACTAACACAAAAGAATCCTCGGCAGGATCGCAGTTCTCAAGTTTTACAGCGAGGTTGACAAAAGCGGTATCACTGAGTTTTCCCGCGCCCTCCGGAAGAGTGACATACGCAAAATGATAACCAGCTTCTCCATCCTTATCATCCCAGGATTCGGTAAGCGAATATCTGTACTCCTCCGACGGGTGGCTTTCTATCCTGCCCGGGGTGTCTTCACCGTATTCGTAGTGGAAATATGTGTTTTCGGACGAAAAATCATCATGCATCTTTCGTCCGGCCGCATCGGTTCCCGGGGTCTGAATTTCCTGATAGTCGGGATGAGCCGTATTGATCGTAGACCAGATCAGGGACCCCGGCGCAAAGAGGTCCGTGGTCCTTACGCCGTAACTCGAGCTCCCATTCTTACTGCCATCCTCCCTGCAGTTATCCACACTTATCAGTGATGAGGCATGGGTCGAAGTAGAAACGGAGAAGGAATTGATATCGTTGTCCCAGGCCTGGTTGCCGGCCGCCATGACGGTCACGATCCCCAGTTTTGCAAGCTCTTCTATACCCAGGGTGAGAGCCTGGGAATGCCCGGATTCCCCGAAGGAGCAGCTTACAGCCACCACGTTTACTCCCTGCTTCTTTGCTTCGGCGATATACCTGAACGCCTTCAGGGTGGTGGCATGGGTTTCGATCTGATGGTCATCGGAGTGCCGTACAGCCATTATCTTCGCGCCGTTGGCTCCGCCGCTGACGCCGAAATCGTTCCAGGCCGCGGCTATGATCCCTGCGCAGTGTGTCCCGTGGTCTCCTCCGGGATGATCATTGGGCATGGGGTCGTCCGTGGTTCCTTCACCCCCGGTGTTTATTCCGTATTTTCCGCCTCCCATGGCCACAAGTTCAGGATAATCAAGCCCCTCGTCCCACATTGCCGGCGCAAGATCCGGATGCGTGTAATCCACCCCCGTGTCGACAACCGCAACGACGGTGCCGTTCGCGTTCTCATTAGCCGGATCGTTCCAATCGGGCACATCCATCCCTCCGGGACCATTGCCGTAGGCGTACTGCTTGTCCGTCAGATTACACTTCTCAGTCACGTCTGCGGAGACGGGGAGCAGGGCGTCATCCGGGGGCCCCGCTTCTCCCGAAGCAGCCTGTTCCGTATCCGGATCCACGATCCCGGAGCTCAGATTCGGTTCCGCCCAAAGGACTTCAGGGACTCCCTCGAACAGGGAAATAAGGTCTTCATTTGTATGATCGCTGCTCACCACCTGAAGGAGCCTTCCCTCATCCGTATCCATGAGTTCCTCGGCCCCACTCAGCAGTTCCCCGGCCTTGCCGGCGGCGGTAAACGGCTCATCACTCACGCACAGGATGACGTCGCCCTCCTGACCGGACTGTCCGGAAACGATCGCTCCGTTTTCGACGTGTGAGGCCCCGGGCTTTGCGTACACCGTGCCCGCGCTCACAAGAAGGGATGCGCAGAGGCACAAAGACAGAAATTGATTGTTTATTATTTTCATGGATCGGTTCCTTTCACATGGCTGTGCTCGCAGGGCTTTGCACGCTCAATAAAACTCATCCGGCTGTTTCCGCGAAGGCCGCATCAAAAGTCAAAAGTAATCGTCGTCTTCGTCGTCATAGAAATCGTCGTCTTCTTCGTCTTCGTCTTCGTCATCATCATCTTCAAGATCGTCGTCAAATTCGTCATCAAATTCGTCGTCTTCTTCCTCTGCCAGGGCTGATCTTCTTTCCTCTTCCTCTTCCTCTGCCATCCTTATCGATGAACCTGCTATCCATCCCCTGGTATAGTCCTCGTCAAAGGAACGCCTGCCAATCCCGAATCTGCCGTCAGTAAAACCTTTATGCTCATCGTCAAACAGTCCTGCCATGATATTATCCTCCGTCACTTGCCGTCATCCGGGATGAGATAGATGTTCACGCTGAGATCATATGAGAGGTCATCATCGTCGGAATACGGATAGACGCTGAGGCTTCCTGTTGTCTGCGGGGCAGAGACAGTAAAGTTTTTTACATAAGAGAATCCCGAGCCATAGGCATTGAAGGTGTCGACAAGAGCGTTGCCGCTTCCGGCATCTTCAAGACTGAAGTACACGTCCATGTACTTCGACGGATTTCCACTTGCTACCATCATCACGTATTCACCCGCCTTTGCAAATGTGCACTGGCCCGTCCACTTATTATAAGTATCCTGTACCCACCTGGGATTGAATGATGCAACGGGTTCTGCCTCCTGCAAAGTAAGGGAGCCTGCGTTGGTCTCAGCGGAGGACGCTTCCACATGCACATAGATCACATCGCCCTTTTCCACATAATAATATGCGGTTTCATCATCCGATGCATCCGCCTGGAGCATGTAAGAGCCCATGTCGCCCCATTCATCACTGCCGCCGTTCAGTACATAGCCGCTCAGAGACCCCGAGGAACATGCCAGGGTGATATCATAGAATCCACTCCCGGGAACAGTGTAACTGAACCACCCGGAAGCATTCTTTCCGAGGCTGATGGGCGAGGCCGTGTCCTTAACCAGAGTCCCGGTCTTTATCCTGTTTACGGAAAGGGTGGTCTTCACGGGTTCCTTCAGGGCTTCATCCGGAACGGTTCCCCTGTTAAAGCTGAAGTCAGCCGAACCGTTGCTGCCGCAATAGAAGTACCCTGATACCTCATCATCTATATCTCCGCTGTAAATATAATTGTCCTCATTATCCTTCGCCTCCAGATGTGCCTGCATGGCGTTCCCCTGGAACTTCCCGGTAGATGCTCCGAAGGTGTACCAGCCCCCCTCGGACACAGCCAGCCTGTATCTGTTATATACCGCTCCGTCGTAGGCCAGATCAAACTTCTTCACCTCTCCGTCTTTGATGTCCTCTGTCTTTTCCCTGATGATCTGAATGCTGCCTTCCACCTTCTTAAGCGTATCCGTTATCCCATCCGTAGCGACCGAGATAATCACCTGTTCGTGCGCTTCCCCTTTACCGTAAAGCCTGCAGATACCGGTTTTAGCATCGGTGACGCCGGATTCGTTCAGTTCTTCACCCACCACGCTTGCCTTGACAGGCACACTGTCCGCATCCGCTTCTTCGCTCACCTTTGTCGCCGACTTGTACATAAAGGTGTAGTTCCCCGGCAACGGAGGCTCAAAAATGTAGAGCATGATCCCGCCGTCACCGGCGTTCTCATCCAGCGAGAAGTTCTTTGTATCAGCGAGGGTGACAGATTCATACGGAATCTCCTCCACCACAGCCGTGATCGGAATGTCTACATTGCAGTCGAACCTGAAGAATAAGGTCCCATGGGCGATCAGTTGATCGTTTATGTCAGAAAGGACATCCCTGTTGTTCAAAAGGTCAATCCTGACAGCCCTGTCCACGCAGTCGATATCCGGGATTTCTAATGGAGTGGAGAGATCCGGTCCCAAATACACCTCTTTCAAAGTGAATCCGAAATCCGTTTCCGTCTCGAACCTGAACGTATAAAGACCGTCCTTATCGGGCGACGTAAATGAGAACCAGTTATATGCCCCGCAGGTATTTTCGGATAATGTAACCTTCTTTTCCTGCCCGGCACTGAGTTTTACGGCATCTCTTTTCCTGACGGTGACAGTCATATCGGTCCCGGTGTAGGTGGTCACCTTCAGGAAGACCCTGCCGTCCCGGGTGGAAATATAACCGTGATCAGCTAAAACATTACTACGTTCTATATTATGGGCAAACGCCTCGAAAACACCCGTGTTGCCGAGTTCTTTGACCCGCAGCTTTGAACCGGGAGTCTTCACTTCAACGCTGTAGACCTCGCTCTCGTCAGGCGCGAAGCAGAAGTAATGATCTCCTGCCTCTGCGCCTTTCACGGCTGTCTGGCCGATCACAAGCGGCGTGAACATCTTCTCTTCAGCCTTCCCTGTGACGGTTCCCGCAATCGTGGACCTTACGGAGAAACCGTTGGACGTGAACTCTTTAAGTTCCCTGTCAGTCAGCACGTAGGTGAAGGTCCGGTCGTCCTCCGTAAGGTTCCCTGATGTGGCCAGAACATCGCCATCGCCGTCAAACCCGGAATAAAGCGTAAGTTGCGCGCCAACAGGTCCGGTAAAGGTAAAGATCGTGTATCCGCTCTGTTCGGTCTTGGGAACGCTGTAGCTGTAATTCACGCATCCGTCTGCATCCACGCTCACGTCCTCACTCCCGGCTTCGGTAAGAAGGTGAGTTTTCTTTGATCTCAAGGTAAGCTTTACGTTCTCATACGCATGGTCGGAGCTGCCGTTGGTCAGACTCATGAATACTGTTTTGCCGCCTTCAAAACGGCCTAAATATATGTTGCCTGAAGCCGGAGAATACCAATTCATGGCATAGTTCTGACAATCGTCACCTGTCAGCTCGTACACCGACTCAGACCATTTCAGTTCCAGGCCCTCGCCGCCATTCTCATACTCAATAATGCAGTCGCCCTCCTCCGGAGTGACAAAGGACCAGACAGCGGATGACCGGGAATGATCGGTCAGGGGAATGGACGGTTCGAGGCTTGCGGTTACCGGGTCCCCATTCGCGACAATAGGGTTGACCGGCTTATGTTCAGCCTTGATCGAGCCCTTCCCGGGTATTTCGGGCGTGGCGTCTTCCGACTTCACAATGAAATACAGAACGTCGCCTTCCTTAAGCCCTTCGCTTACATTAAACTCAGAAAGCTGGGTCCCCTCATTCTTCACGCACCTGTCATTCACATCGGAACCCGGGGTCATGATGGTCCTCGTTACGTACCAGTCCACGGGAGCGCTGCCATCCTCATCCTTCCTTGTGAATGAGTAGATGCCGTTCTCAGACGCCGTGAACTTGTAATACCGTTCTTCATTCTCGCCATCGACCGGATTAGTTATATTGTAGTTCACTTCCTTCTCCGTGGTCAGGGTGTCATCGGGCACCACCTTGTTGACCGTGATCCTGTATTCCTGGCCCTTGGTGACGCCGGAATTCTCGGACAGGAAGATCCTCAGTTCGTTTCCCTTCATCAGGCCGATCCCCTGCTTTTCATAACCGGCACTCCGGGTCTCGAATGCGGAGTTTAAGATCGCGATCGCTGCGTATCCGCCGTCTCCCGTTTCCGGCAGGGCCGTCACCGGTACGAGGGCCGTGCCGGAACGAGTGAACCCGCTCAGATAACGGGTATTACCCGCATCATCCTTGAAGCTGAAGGTATAATAATTCTCATCATCCACGGGATAGAACACCACGGGAGTTGAGCTCCCCGCTTTCATGGTGAAGCTGTCACCGGTCACCGAGGTGTATGTGGTCCCGGTTACGGATACAGTGTACAAATAGTCAGACACTGAGCAGCCGTTTGAGACTCTGAAATAGAATTTCTGCCCCTGTTCCAGGGTCCGGGTGGTCTGTACGGTGCCGCTCAGATTGAACTCATACCGTCCGTATGCAGGCGCCTCGAACACGAACCACTGAACGCCCCGGGGCGGAAGCTTGACGAGGATATGATTATCCAGGGTGATCCCAAGGATATCATTATCCAGGGTGGTCTTCTCAGGCGGAGCGTAAGAGTAGCCCCAGTTTTTGCTCCAGTTGTAGGGTTCATTTGTACCGTAGAATGATCTTCCATCGGTCACCGCGCCTACAATGACCTTACGCCTCATGATGACCTTCTTGGTGATCTTGGAAATAAGCTCCACCTCCGTCACGCCGGGCTTAAGGGCCGTGAGCGTGGCGTTATAGGTGCCTTTATTCGCCTTGATCTTCACGATCTTCTTGTCCTTCACCTTCCAGGTGAGTTTGTCTGCGATCCTGCCGTTTGACTGGGTGTTCACGGTGGATTCCGCGGAACCTATGCCGGTGTTTTCCTCCACAGGCATCTCATCACCAAAGAACATGCCATCTCCCAGGGGATCCATAGGGATATTCGGACGTTCTTCTTCGCTCAGGACGGTCAGAGAACTACCCTCTCCCAGAACGGGAGTAAGGGTATAGATGTTTCCCGTGGTCAGGACAGGTCCCTGCGAAAGCCTGGAAGATGCTTCTGCCTTATCACCGTAGGTCGCGCCTTCGGTAATGTTGTAGTCCACGCCTCCGGAATGCTCGCTCAGTCTGTAGAAGTTGAAGCTGGGTCCCTCCAGATGACCGCCCTGGGCGTATCCGATGAATGCACGTGACAGATCCGCATGGCTGGCAGCCAGGTCGGTGGTCTTGATCTGGAAAATGGTTTCCGCCGATTCTCCCGTGCCGTTATTATCCAGGACCCTGATCCCGATCTTATACTGCTGCTTTGGCGTAAGCCCTTCTATGGGGCCCTCATTGCGCCAGAAGTAGACCCAGACCTTCTTCTTTGCATCGAAGAACAGAGGACTGTACTCCTGAGTTTCACAGGATACGATACGGTTGTTCATATCATATACAGTCAGCTTCGCTTTCAGCTCTCCGGGCAGCATATATTCTCCAAGCCCTCCATATAGCCCTGCGCTCACGCCGTTGGGAGAGTGGGTGAAGAATCCGTAAATGCCGTCGTCCTTCAGCAGGCCGATATTCTCTTCCGTAACAGGATCCTTCCAGGAGGCTGTTATCTGCTTCACAGGCTCAAGGGCAGCCGTCGTCAGGTTCACGGTCACTGTTTTCCCGGCCACCGCCGAATCAGACACAGTGAGGGTCTTTGAAGCACCGCTCTTCAGCGGGGTTATCAGGTAGTCATGTGTCTCCGTCGGCGACATTCCGTGGAGACCCTGATCCCAGACTTTGATTTCCGTAAAGCTTTTTCTCTCTATCCTGAAGCTGTCGTCGGACGATTCCGCCACAGTCAGATCAGAAAACAAAGGAGAATAAACGCTTGAGTTGTTTATGACCTTCGAGTAGCCCTGGTATGATGCTATGACAGCCTTCCCCTCCTTGTACTCGAGAAGGGAGGAAAGCCAGACACTCCCGCTGGGTTGGAGCACCAGATTCTTCGAAGCCTTTTTGCTCACAGCCACGGAATCGGGATCGGCGTCAATAAAGACCCTGACCGTTGCCTCCTCCCCGCTTTTCTGATCAACGGCAAGGATCTTCACAAGACCCTGTCCCTTAAGGGTCAGGACTCCATTATTATTGATGGCCGCTATATCAGATTTCTCATAATAGATGGTATTCCCCTGTCCGTCCTTGAAGGAGGCATAGTTCTTTTTCTCGGTACTGGGAGGCATCTTGTTGGGCTCGAGAACGATCCCGTCTTCATCCACTACCGCAAATGTGAACTTCTGCTTCTGGACCGCCTTGCCTTCGGGCCCCTTGAGAGGGAGCAGCTTCGTCACATAGTCTCCGGCATCCGCGCCGGCGCTTGTGTCTTTGAATCGTCCGTTCACCTCTATCTGGACCTTCTTCTTTGAGAATTTGACCATGTAATAAGAGCCTGAATCGTTTACATCCTCCCTATCGCTCTCTTTGACCGACAGGGATAATCTTTCGGGTTCAGTCTTCGAGGTTTTGAAGGTCTTCGTTCCTCCTGCTGCCGATGCAACTACCATCGCCCCGTCATCGAGATTCCTGATCCCGCTGACGTTGCGGATATAGAGAGTGTACTGGGTTTCAGGGTAAAGCCCGTTGAGCCCTACAAGGCCATCGGCCCCGCCATCGTAACTGACCACGCTCTTCGGCAGGGCGTTCACATACTGTCCCTTCTTCTTGTCAAAGCTCATCTCTGTCATGCCTATGCGGACCGCAGCAAAGGTACTGTAGTCGCCGTTCTTTACTTCACTTATCTTCTTTTCGAAATCCGCAGGGCCGGCTTTTCCCTTGAGGATGTAAAACTCGCGGCGTAAACCGTTTGCGGGCATCTTGTAGGTGAAAGTCACGGAGGTGTCATGAGGCGTGATCTTTCCGGGTTTCGTGGCCTCAACATCTGTCACCGTGATCTTAAGCGTGGCAGACTTTCCTTCTATACGTGTCTTTGTATAAGTATCATTCGCGGGATCATAAACCGATTTGCAGGGATACGCCGTAACGGTCGCAGTGCCCGGTTTAAGCGCCGTGACGAATCCGGCCCCCGTGAAGGGAACCTCCTTACTGCCGTCAATCTTCTGAAAGTCATCCGGCCCGCCGGTGACGGTGAGGATATCAGGGTGATCAGACTCGTAAGCCAGGAAGATCACGTCACTGTTCTGTTTTTTCTTTACCTTTACATCCAGCTGCTGGGTGTCGCCCACCGCCATCTTCTTTGATTCCGCCACAAGGCTGATCCCTGCAGGGGCAACGGCTTCGCTCAGATCGTCGTAAAGCGTGGCTCCGGACAGATCCACCACGAAATGCTCCGAATAGTTTCCTGCCACATCCCAGACGATGTCAAAAGCCGCTTTCCCGTCTCCCGTCTTCAGGATGAGATCGGCATTCATGGTGACGGTGATACTGTCATCATCGACAGAAGTCACGCCTTCATCCTCCGGGTCGCCGCCGTAATCCAGGACAGCTTTCCGGATGCTTTCTCTGAAAGCAAATTCTTCAAATGTCTTGCTTCTGCCTTTCCCTTCCCCGCTTTTTTTGAATTCATCAGGCTTATTTATAGCGAATCGCACAATGTGTCCTCCGATTCCCCGATCGAAGGGGATGCCTGACTCTGCAGTGATCGTATCGGTCCACTCGTATACACCCTCGGGATGGGTATAGGACACGTTGACAATTGTGCCGCCTCTTCCCGAAACAGTTGCATGATTTCTCGCAGGAGTGAATGCCGTGGGAACGCCCTTGATCTTATAATCAGTACTGTAATTCACGGGATAACCGGCAGCATCCACACGATACCCGAATGAGTATTCGCTTTCATTGATCTCCTCTTCATCCAACGTGACGTAGAACTCATCCCTGCTGGTGAGGTAGCCTTTGTAACGGTTATCATATTCGGGAGTCTGTTTAAGCCCGGACAAAAGCACAACGGAATATTCATGGCAATTGGAAGGATCATATACATCCGTATCTCCTTCGGCAAATGGATCCACTATCTCCCACTTTTCAACGATGTCATTTTCCACTGTTTTGTGGTAATTACCGTAATAGCTTGATTCCAGGTACACACCTGCAAGAACCGGGTTCCTTAAGACCGGACGGATCCTTATCGGTTTCTTTGTGATCCTGTATTCCGCAGGGTTTCCGGAAGACGGATACCTACTGGGTGCGTATTTTTCGGTGGCGAGGGTAAACAGCATGAACTCATAACGCCCGGCATGTATGGCCAGAGCGGGATCATTGTATTCACGATCTTTTCCCGTCCATTCAATGTAGCAGACAACGGGGATGTTCACTTCTTTTTCGGTGTCTACCTCCTTTACCTTCACCTTGAGTTTCGACAGGTCGATCCCTTTCCCGTCATATACCTTCTCGTATGAGAACTCGGAATCATCCACGCTGATATATACAGGAACTTTTTCCGAAGTCTTGACGGTAAGGGGGATCGTTCCCATTCCGTCCGTTTTGCCCGACTTACTGAGCAGCTGGTCGTGTGAGCCCGTACCGTTTCCGTAAAAATTGACGTATCTCGACAGATAATGGTCGTCATCTGAAAGGTCGGGACAATCGAACTTCAGCCTGTATGTTTCCGTTTCCTTGATCAGCTCGGATTCCGGACAGGTATCCCACTTCGTCACACCGTCCACAACTGTCTTTCTCTGGACTCTCAGATATTTCCCCGGATAGGAAGCGATCTGCAAACGAAGTTTCCCGGGAATGTCCAATTCTTCTCCCGCCCCTTCCGGGCTGACGGTCTTGATGGCGACCTTCACATAAGTATCGGTTTTTTCCGGATCTTTACTCTGAAGGAAGGCGAGGACATTTTCTGCGGCGGTAGTGCCGTCCGCATATGTCACGGGCGCCCCGGTGAGTTCCGCAGCCGCCTTGATCTTGTGGATCACGTAGTACACGTACGCAGTGGAATCCGCATATTCATGGTCCGGATCCCTGTATTGTACACTCAACCTGTAGATACCGGGGATGGAAGGCGCAACCCAGGAAGAGCCCGAGTCGCTGAAATCATGGGTGGTAATTGTGCCGTCCTCTGCCTGCACCACTTCTTCGTCTATCCGGTTCCAGGTATTATCATCTTCATAATTCCAGACCTCGAAGGCAGCCATTTGCTTTCTATAGGCCTCCCACTCCTCCGCGCCGGCTTCCGGTGCGGGCTCTGCGGGTCTGGTCACAGGGGGATCGAACACCATGCCGTCTTCGTCCAGGAAGGCATCCAGACGGTATTCGATCCTCTGATCATATAAATACTCATCCAGATAGTTATTATTAAACTTCTCCCATCTGTAGATCAGGCTGGTCTCGGTTGTGTCGATCGTATCGCTTCCGGCTTTTACCTCGGCGACCTTGTAATCAGCCTTCTTCGTATAAAGGGGTTCTTTGGTGTATTCGCTTTCCAGGGGCTTTGAGAACAGGCCTCCCTGAGGAAGGGCGGCTCCTTTTCCTTCCACTATGGCGCTCACGTCTATGGTGGTGGGCTTTGCAGCCTTGACGGTGAGCTTCACGACGTTCTCATCCTTGTAAAGGGTGGCCTCGCTCACATCTATCCGGTAGCTGCTCTCTTTGACCTTCAGAGAGGTATTATTGATGTCACATTCCTTTACCAGTACTCCGTGCGCATCATAAATACCCTTCTTTCCCGAAAAAACTATCCTGTAGCTGACCGTAGGGTCGCAGATCAGTTTGTCATAGGCTGTGAGATCCCTGATCACGGGATCCTTTCCTTCTTCTTTCTTTATCTCCTGTATCCTTAGGACAGGCTCGTAGCTCTGGGTGGTTTTCATTTCCAGGTCATAGTTGTAGGCCACGCCCCAGAAGAATTTCTTGTCGATGGTGCCGGTGATGTCTTCTCCGGAAGCATTGATGAGACTGTAGGTCACACCCCTCATGACTTCGCTCACGTAAACGCCCTCCTGTACCTGGGCGTCCTCTTCGGAGGCGAGGACAGGCCTCACCACGGCGCTTATGGGATTGATGACCAGTTTTATCAATTTCGATGCGGATCTGTAAGTGCCGGAGTCATCTTTAAAGTCGATCCTGTAGAAGTACGTGCCGGCGGCTGCGGGGTTCACAGCTTCCGACGAGGCGTCGGAGGAAAGCGGCGTTTTCCCGTCGCTCCGGACCCAATAAGCCTTCAGCCTGGGATCGGTGTTTAAGGCAGCGACCACGTCGTCGATGATCACAGTGTTTACATCGTAACCGATCGTGGCGAGCTTCGAATCGATGACTGTGGAAAGGATCTCCTGAGGAGTGACTGCCTTTCCGTCATAATCCTTTACCAGGCCCATAGTCCCTACAGCATCCTTGAAGGTGAAGTCCATCGCGGTATACTTCATGCTGCCTACGGTCACAAGGAAAACTGTTTCTCCCAGTTCATAACAGTCGGCAGCGCCGGGAGCGAGGGTCAGGTCGAAGATGAGCGCGTAATTCCTGTCTTTTGTGAAGTATTTGTCCTCGGGATCAGTGATGGGGACAGCCTTGCCGTCCTTTCCGACTACTCCCACCTTTATCACAGCGCTTGAAAGGAGCGCGTCACGGGCGGGGACTTCGGGATCAATGCTTCCCTTTAAGATGTATGCGTATCTCCGGGTAGTCAGAGCGAAACCGGCGTTTTTCTTTATGAAATCTTCGTAGGAGGAACCGGCCTCTGCTTCCGTGGACATGGTCTCGTTATCATTCATTACGCTGATCCGGGTCTTGTCGACGCGGAAGATTATATCCGAGTTCTCGGCCGCTCCATGAACCTCATCGGCCGGAAGTTGGAACCTGAGGCGGTAGGTTCCGGGAAGGATCGGCTTTTCACCGGCGGGAAGAGGGGTGCCGTCCTCTTTTGTCCAGACGGCGTTTGTGTAGGCATCCCACGCCCAGTTGTCGTTCTCGTCCAGAGTGTATGTCCTGGCGCCTCCGTCGGGGGATTCCGTGACAGAGAGAACGTCTTCTTCTTTCACGACTTCGTAGAGGCGCGCGCAGGCATCGAGGCCTTCATGGCCTGCGGGGCTGTGGGCCCACTCATAATCAGTGACGAAGACCCCGTTCACATAGTCCACATACCTGAGGGGGTCGTCAGCATCATCGTTTGAGGCCACCGCATATGCAAGATCTTCCAGATCGACATTGATGCGGATCGGGACGACAGCGCCTGTGGTGTCGAGAGCGTCTGCGGCGGTGGCGATGTCTGCGGGTTCAGCGGAGGAAACTGCTGAAGCGGCGGCATCGAGAGCTGCTGTTTCGTCCGGATCAGCGGAGGAAACTCCTGCAGCAGAGGCGTCGGAAGATGACCCTGTGGCGGCCCGGGCGCCGGCGGAATCGGCATCCCCCGGGGCTTTTGCCGCCTGTTCGCCCGCGGCAGTATCAGTCACGCCGGTCTGAGCGTCCTCATAGACTGCATCTGCTTCGGCAGCAGCTGCAGCCTGACCCTGCACCGTCTGTTTACTGTATCCGGCCAAAGCATACTGCGGCACCGATGTGAAGATCATAGCTGCGCTCAGCATCGCCGGCAGAATACGTCTGAACATCTTGTTCACTGTCATCTTCTTTTCCTCCTTTGTTCTTGATCCGTCAAGCCTCTCTATCCCCGACACTTCATTTCCAGGGGCAACGTTTCCTGCAAGGTGCTTCATCACCCGGGGCGCCGCTTTCCCACATGGCGCTCCTATTACCCCGGGCATCGGTTCCTCACCCGGAACTACCATTACCGCGGGCATCGGTTCCTCACCCGGAACTACCATTCCCCCGGGCATCGGTTCCTCACCCGGAGCTCCTATTCCCCCGGGCATCGGTTCCTCACCCGGAGCAACGCAGCGTGCAAGACAAGTCTCCCGCGCCGCTCCGAACAAGTAATCAGACACACTTATCAGTATTTTACCTCTATCCGTCGGGTATAACAAGATTTGTCGTGGTGTTTTCGGGAGATTTTCGGGAGGTTTTCGGGAGGTGGTCGACGAAATACTAAATGAAAAAAGCAGCCCTCATTTTCCGAGAGCTGCTTTTATCAGATGGTATGTTCGGGCATTTCCATGGGCCTGGGCGTAAAGCTTCTTTCAGCAGATGGTATGTTTTGCTGCGTTCCCTCTATTTCTTCAAGGGATCAGGGCTTCACCATCAGGGAATAACTGTCGGAAAAGTAGACCTCGCCCGTGGGATACTGCCTTCCGTCCCTGAACATTGCCATGACCCGGGCATTGTTTCCCGTTTTATCGGCGTTGAAATAACCGATCTTGAAGGTGGCGGCTATCTCATCTCCGGTAAGGGTTATTGAGGGTTTATCCTTGAATTCTATCTCCGCTTTGGTGACCTGTATGTTGCCTTCCACGAAATTGCTCAGGTATTTATTATCAAAAACGTCATATTCCGTGTGATAAGCATAGTCGTCGTACAGCAGCACGGTGGTCCTGTCCAGGGTAAGCCTGACCCCGGTCACTTCAACGGGATACAGGTCATAGGTTATGCTTTTGATGGTGCCGGAAAAATACTTGCTGTCCGAAGCATCAATGGTGGCTGTAGCAGTGCCGGTTATGGCATCCTCAACGATATTCGTGACCTTGTAGTCCGTGCCCTGTATGAGAGCCGCCGTTTCTCCGGATTCCCCATTATCAAATGCCCTGATCTGGCAGAGATAAGGGTCAGCCTTTCCGGACCCGAGAAGGGCCGAGCTGTACTCAGGGACGTAATGCACGCTATTGATGTCAGTCTTATTTATGGTGAACACCTTCTTAAACCTTTTGCTGAAATATGTGTTCTTCCCCACTATGGTCACGCTGCCTTGATTCCTGCCAACCTTGTCGTTCTCTCCCCAGATCACTTCGTAATCCTTATTTAGGGTGAGCAGCACCGGCTCCGCGTTCCTGTCGGAGGGATCCGTCCAGTACACCTTCACCAGGTCATCCGAATAGCCTGCGCGGTTAAAATCAAGTTCCATGTCTTCCTGCTTTTTCCCGGTGTTGATGTAGGCCGTCACCGCACTCTTGCTGTACTTGCCGGGGTTCACCACGTATGATACGCTGCCTTCTCCGAAGCATGACCCGACACCGATCATGGTCAGCACATAGGTTCCGGCATCAGCGTTTTCAAGCGCCCCGCCGGGGATAATGCCCTGATCGGCAAACTCCCTGAGATTCCTAATATACACTTCCTGCTTTAACCCAAGGGCATCTCTTTCCAAAGACCTTCTGTAGATCAATACGTCCTCGGGCTTATATGCCTTATTGCTCATTTTCAGTTCAAGGCTGTGGTAGCCGCCGTCCCATGTGAATTTCGTATTCTTAAGCTTAACCAGATTCTTTACGTCAGTTCCCTTAAAGCTTATCTTCACGTAACAGGGCTCAAATATGTTTTCGGGGGCAAAGGTATTAAACTGCGAAGGCTTAACCCTCAGATAATAGCTTCCGGAATTGACAAGCCTCTCAATGGCAAATGCCTCCGCCAGGGGCTCGCTCACGATGTCGATAGCGATCCTCGGGTCATTAATGTCTTTTATCTCCGTCGTTCCCGCAGTCACTTTGAATTTGCCCGGATCGATATAATCCGTGGCCGCAACTCCGTCCGCCTTGTAATCCAAAGACTTTTTCACGCCGGTGATCTTAAGTTTTCCCTTGGAATTTGCAGGGAGCGCGGTAAATGACACATCCAGAGTCTCACCTTCGAAATTGGGATCCTTTTCGGTAGCCACTGCTTCCACTCTGTAATATGTATATTCGGAAGTCTTCGGCATTACGGTGTTTGTCACTTCCGTGCCGCTCAGGTCAAAGACCCTGAATGCATAGCTCTTTTTGGCTAATTTCTTTCCCCTCTTTGAGCCCACCGAGTAAAGGACATCGCCCTTTACTATCTTGTTCATCTCTTTTCCGTTGTACCTGATGTACTCATTTTTCAGTTTCACCTCTGCAAGGGCGGAAAGGTCCGCGGGAAGGATGGTAAATGTCTTTTGGACAGTCTTTCCCTTGTACGCTCCGATGCCTTTGATGGTAACGGTGGGTGCTTTCTTACCGGCATCGGCTTTTGCGGCTTTGAGATTGTTTTTGTATGACAATGTATAGTCGACACCGTAAGTCAGGGGATCATTGTTATCATAAACAGCGAAATGCAGCTGCATGGTGTAACCGTTCTTCACGGCGCCGCTTGAGTTCAGATACTTCGTGTCGAATTCCGCCACGAACTTGTTCCCGTTATAGATCACGGGGGTAATGTCGGAAGCATGGAATCCTTCCGTGTCTCCCGAACGGCTCTTGTCTGAAGGGAAACGCCCGTAAACTCTCAGATTTCCGTACAGCTCCGTAGCAGGCAGAGCGATCCGCTTTATCCTCAGGCCGGTCTCATTGTAGCCTTCCATGCCGAAGCCCAGGCTGTGCGGCCAGGAAAGCTTTTCACCTTCACCGTCCAGATCCCTTATATACCAATCGGCATACATCGTGGGTTCACCTTTGTTCGTGGTCTCGAAGATGATATCTTCGCTTCCGGAAGATATGATCCGGGGGACAGCCAGTTCTTTCCCGGTGGCCACGTCATACAGCGATACAATGAGCCCTCTGTCTATGGTGTACTCACCGACTCCTTTCACCAGGCTGTAGTTTTCATCCACCGTATCATTAAGAGTGATCAGGCTGTCGGTTTTGGTAATGTCCTTTAACTCTATTTCATATTTACCCGGTTTATTCGGGTTGATATACCCGAGATCCACGCTCACGGCATCGGATGCCGCCCAGTTTGCGATACCGTTTCCATACCTGAAGGTAATGTCGTCTCCTACTTTGTCATATATATCCAGCTTGTTGACCGAGATAGTTCCCGAGTATGCAGACTTCGGATTGTCCCCGACAAAATGATGCAGCTTGTCGGGCTCGGCTGCAGTAATGATCACAGGCTGCTTACTCACGGTCAGGGTGATGGTATTTTTTCCGGCCTTCAGCGGCAGGCCGTCCACTATGGGATGCACCGATACGTCAAATGAGGCCCCCACCATCTTATAATTCGGAGCCAGATCGGCAACGCTGCCGGTTGCGCTGTGGTCAACCACAAGCTTATAATCCCCCTGATCCAGTTTCCTCTCGCCGTTCAGATAGGCGTCCAGATAGGGCTTCAGTTCTTCGTTTGAAGTGAATCCCTTCAGATCGTCATAATACAGCTTATCCGTATAAGCGTTTTTACGAGCTTCCAGGAAGCTGCCGTCATCTATCCTGGACACAAACAGCCTGGCGGTTGCTGAAGAATCAACCTCATAATTTGCATTGTTCAGGACTTTATCTCCGCGTTTGACGGTAAAGCCGGTCTCTGCACTTACAGGAGCAATGCTCAGGATGTACTCTGCTTCATCACTGAAATGAGTGACCGCTTCCGTTATCTCTCCCGAAACGGAGCCATCGGTGTATGACAGGGTGTAGCTGCTCCCGACCACTTCCAGATCATCGTCTTCCTTTGCTGCCACAGTCCAGTCAGACTTGCGCAGATCCTGGGTGGCGTTCCAGACAGTCCTGGTCTCCGGAAGGATCTCCAGCGTAAGCGTTGCGGGCTTAACGGTGAACTTTTTCTTTTCACTCTTTCTCACTACCCTGTAGCCCTGTTCAAACGCTTCTTCATCCGTGATGTCCAGGCCGACTATGGCCACATACGTTCCCACGTCATAATTTGAAGCATCGGTGACTTTGTTGACTTCAGCCATCAGAGCTTCATCAGTGGTATAGTCTTTTTCATTTACGGCATATACGAATACCCCGGTGTCATAGAATACTTCACCCGTCTCTGATATCCTGGCTTCTCCGGCATCTTCCAGCATTGACCTCAGGGACTTTTCGTCCTCGCTGTAAGTCTCTTCATGACCGCTTATGTCAGTCTTCCATTCAGCCTTGATGGTCTGAAGCTCATTTATGTACACCTCATACGGATGCAGCGTCCAGTCTTTGGAGATCACATTTTTTTCCGTGTCGTTAAACCGGTAGAAAATGTAGTAGGTCTGGCCCTTATCCGTTTTAACGACATTGGTGTCGGTGTGCTCGGAATCCCTGTCCACCGTTCCGCCTGACTTTTCGGGATTTCCCTCTTTCCAGTCAGGTTTGGCGACGATCTTGTATTCTATCTTTATGTTTGTGGGATTGTTGATCCTGATGTTTCCGTTGGGTTTGACGGACACTTTCACTCCGGGAACATTGCCTGCGTATACCGTGAATTTGGCCGTCACGGAGTTCCTTATCACCTTATAACCCATATCCGCTGCAGCTGAATCAGTAAGGTTTAAGCCGACTATCGCGATATAGGTTCCGGGATCGAAGACTGTGGTGATCCCCACCTTGTTTTCCGGCTTCATCAGGTCTTCATCCCCGGTATATTTGGATTCTTCAATGACATATATGTCCAGGTCCGCGCCCCAAAACTCGGCCTTTGTCTCCACGATGATGGCATTGGCCGAATCCTTAAGGGCGCTCCTTATGTAAAAATCATTTCCGGCAGTCTCTTTGAGACCGGAGATATCCACTTTCCAGTTGGCCCTTACGGTAAGGAGAGCATCCACTATGACTTCCCGGGCCGGAGCATACTCGGAGGTCATATCGACTATCTCGTCATCGTACTTATAGTAAATGTAATAGACCTTGCGGTCATCCTGTTTTACGATACCGCTTTCCGTATGCTCCTTGCCGTGGCCCACAGTCCCGGTCTGCAAAGCGGGATCGCCTTCCTTCCAGTCGGGTCTGTCCGATATCACATACCTAATCTTAAAATCCGACTCATTGGTGATCCTGATATTTCCGTTTATGAGCACTGTTTGGGAGACGCCGGTCACCTTATCCGCCAGGGTCGAAGCCTCAAGGAGCTTATCCAGTGAAACTCCGTACAAAATGGTCTTATCACCCTTGATGCTCTTGATGCCATTACAGCCCGTAGGCATGTACTTTTCGCTGTTATCTATCCTGAGGGAAAGATAATATCTCCTTCCGGGGGCAAGTCCCGTGAACTCAAAATCCTTCGTCCCGGCGGGAAGATACAGGTTCACTTCCTTATTGTCAACATCCGTAAGCGTTGCCACAGCCGGCACTTCCAGAGAATCGCTTTTCCAGTTTCCGGAGGGGCCCAGTTTGAAGCTGATGGAGGTTGTGCTTTTTCCCGTCACTGACGCCGTAAGCTCCTGGCTTAGGGAAGGATCGTATCCGGACGCCAAATACTCCTTATCCCCTGTCTTTGCAAGGAGAGTACCATCCTGATAGGTCAGGTTCACGTTTTCGGACTTCTTTATGATGCGTGAAGCGTTGGAACTCAGGGTATTATCTATCAGTACCCTCGCCCCTTCATCAAAAGAATCCAGGGTAATGTCTGAAATGCCCGTACCCTCGTCAATGTTTTCTATGATCCAGTCTTTTTCGGTATTTAAGGGCTTGATCAGGAGGCTGCTGTCGGTGTCAACCTTCCCGTTCCATTTTAATGCGGGCTCATATCCCTCGTTTTTGTCCTTGTAGCCATAGTTGATCTCAAAATTGTCAAAAGAGTTTTCTCTGTCGACATAGTCGCTTCCCAGGCAGCCCAGGGCAAAAGGCATCATCGCCCCCCGGGTTCCGTAGGACTGATAAACAAACCCTTCATCATCACAGTCTATCCCCTGTGCAGGAATAGTCTGAACATAATAGGTAAAGCCGGGTATGATCCTGCTGAAATCGGTTCCGCTGAAGCTTACTTTGTCGGCCTTTGCGGCATACTCGGTCCTGCTTATCTCGACCTGGTTCCAGTCATACAGGACCGCGGTTCCTTTGAACAGAGGAAGCTTGTTTTCCTCGTCGAAGGGAAGGGTTATTTCCCATTTTTCAGGTGTGCTTCCACTCTGAGGGATCACCCTGTATTCATTTACCTCTGTGGTTTCAGGGGCGGATGCGGGCTTCACCTTGTCCTTTGCGTAATAATAATGCCATGTGAGGGTTTCAGAAAATCGGGGAGAGTTTTCTACCTTATCGAAAACCCCGGTGGCGTCGTCACAGTCAAACAAAAAAAGATCCGAATCCCACTGAGCGCACCTCAGGGCCCTTTCGGTCCCCTTCACCTTTACTGTTACATATCCTTTCCATCCCATCCGTGGGCCGGTGACCACAACACTGTGCAGCCCGCTGTCATCGCTTTTTATTTTCAGATCACCTCTTATGTCTATGGGAACGCCCTCAGTCACTTCCGGAGGCGGTTGGGTGAATAATAATTCGTGAGAAAAGGGATCACCATCCATGTTCAGTATGATAAAGTATGAGTCGTCATCATCCCAGTCCAGATATCTGGGATCACTTCTAAAGCCCTGTTCAGCCAGTATTTCAATCATCTGTAGTTCAGTGTAGTTTCTCGCCAATGCATGGGTTGAGTATGATCCCAGGACCATCAACACCGCCAGGCTTCCGATAAGCAACCGTTGTAATACTCTTTTCATGACATTCTCTCCCTCCGTAATCCTTTACTATCTTCTTCCTCTTCCGCATCACGGACAGCTCCGGATGCAGGGTTAATTACCCCTTATCTGATAACAAACGGAACCTTAAAGGCTTCTTCCTTCAGCACGTATCCGGGATCCCCTCCTGCAGGCTTAATGCTTACGCTGCCTATACCGTATCCGTCATTATCCTCATATACGTATACAAAATCCCGTCCTTCCTTAAGCCTTGCCCCATTCAGACTGACAGCCGGCTTCGGTGTCACCAGGCAGCCTTTGTAGACCTGCGGGGGAACAGGCTTGATCACGGCTTTCGAAAGATCACCCTTCACAATGCTGTATTTATATTCCAATGATCCGGACAGGCCTTTTCCGATATAGAAATTGTCCGCTTTCTTAGGCTTTAAGATGAAACTTGCCCCTGCATCCGAAATGTCCTTATTGTTCAGATACCTGACCGAAAAAGCCTTTGTGCTAAGTTTGACAAGAAGCTTTGAAGCGTATGCCGAGTTCTCGTAACCTTCATCCAGGAAATAAATATTTGGATCGGGTCTTTGAGCCTTTCCGTTGTAATCGACATCGGGCGCATGCCCTTCGGGAGAAAAGCGGGCCCCGGGATCCCATAACGGTTTTACGTTAGCTAAGCTCAGCCTCACCTGCTTTATCTCAAAGGGGATAAGGTATGACCCCTTGTAGTTGGGCGCTTTGCCGGTTATCAGGACACCGGGAGTCTTCCGACCGCTGATATGACTGCCTCCGGGGTCAGCTGACGCATCGGTATTATCAATGAATTTCAGTGTGTAATCATAGCCTTCCCTCATCCAGTATTTCGATCCGCCGGTCTTATCGGTAAACGCCAGATCGGTATATACTATGGGTTCTCCCGTGAAGAAATGATCAAATTTCCTGATCACTTTGTTTTCACTTATCGAATCGTTGTAGATCTCCAGCTCGTCACTGTAGACCAGCATAATGCCCGCTTTTACCAGACCGGAGATATCGCGTGGGCTTTCATAATGACGGCGTTCATCGACGATATCGAATGTCCTTATGGTCCTGCCCTCATAATTCCCGCATCCGGTGATGGTGACCCTGCCCCGGACCCCGGGCTTTTTGTTATTTGTAATTTTGATCGTATAATCGGTTTTTTCCTTCAGGGTAAGGGATATGTACTCTTCCTTGTCGTCATCCCAATACCCCTTTGTATCGATGACCCTGATCTTTTCGGGAACAGCGCTCACGCCATGGAGATACTCCGTCCCAATATCGTTACCCGTGTCATCATTTCCCGCACGTATGGATTTGTTGGATATTTTTCTCCTTACGATCTTAAAGGGAAGGACGGCGGTTCCCTCATATATGCCCCGGCCCTTGACTACCACCGCTGCTTTGCCTACGCCGTTATTATTGAAATAGGACAGTTCGTATTTATCGTTTTTATCCTTTTCATTCAGCACCTGTTCCTTATCCGGACCGGTAATGGTGAAATCCCTTCCCGGTTTCGGGCGGCAGTCCAGGACCTTTCCGTCTGAGTCAAATTCCACAGTCTGATCCTTGATCTTACTGAACTTCAGCTTGCTGATCTTTTTACCGATGATCCTGTAGGGCACTTCCTTTGTCCCCATATAGTTTCCCGATAAAGTGATGACGGCCGTGGCAATCCCGCAGGAGGTGTTATTTCTGTAGGACACGCTGAAATCGTCACCACTCAGCTCTTTCCTGCCGTCCTTTACCGTCATAATGCCTGCTTCCGCTCCTCTTGCCAGATAATCGATGTATTCCTTATCAGAGCGGCTGCCCTGGGTTATCTTATATGAAGCCAGGGTAACCCTGATCCCGGATGGGCCTTTAGGCGTGATCGAATAACGGGCATCGGAATTGATCCTGAAATTCAGGGAAGAAGGGTTGGCGGGGGTGACTCCTATCCCCCAATTGCCTATGTTCACGGCTTCCTTATCATCGGGATCATCTATCCTGTAATAATGAAGCTTGTACTCATTATCCTTAAGCTTTCTCACCTCCGTACCGTCGGCCTTTACCAGCCTGACATCCACATCGGGTTTTATTGCCTTTCCCGTGTATTCACAGGAAGTCACTTTGGGTTTCTTAAGGGAGACGGACACTTTGTCGGTCACGGAGACCCGGCCGTCGTCTGTTATGGTGAACCCCACATGTACCGAACCCCTGAATATCCCTTTGCCCTTAACGATGACATAAGCCTTATTCCCATCATCGGTAGGGAAAATGCCGTTCTCGTAAATGACATCATAATGCCCGGGATCTATCACGCAGGGATCTTTGCCGTAGGGGTCATAATACTGAACCTTGCTGACTACCGGCCTGACACTGTTGCCGGTGTAAGCGTAATCGTTAAGGCTTCTGCCTTCGCTCTGTACGAGAGTGATCTCGGTACGGATCTCACCGCTTATATCCCGGGCCTCCAGATCTATGGGGAGGATACTGAAATAAAATCTTTCCGGATGATCACTGTCCTGAGGATCACTCGCCTCCACCCGGCCCGAATAATTTCCGTCTTCCGCAGCCTCCACCACAAAGTAAGGAGCATCATCCCCTGTCCCCCGGGTTGAAATGTCATAGATCTCCTTATCATTATATTTGGTGACCTTATACTGGGCGATTGTGAGAACTGTGTCATTACTGTCCTTCACGGTCACGGAAGGATCCACAGCCTCGCCGGTATAGACACAATCTTTGATATATGTGACGGAGGATCCGGTTATGTCTTTTTTATTGATCACAAAGGGCTGGGAGAACTCATCATGCACGAAAAGATCGCCGTCAACCCTCAGGAAAATGGCGTAAACCCCTGCGGCACGGGGCCGGATGTATTCATCGACGTATTCCTTTGATCCTTCGTCATACCTCTTGTAACCGAGGACTTTGTAGTCCACCTCCTCACCGCTTGGGTATTCCACGGATGAAATGTCCGGAGTGATGTCTCTTCCGCTGTAATCGAACTCATACCGAGCGTCTTTGCTGTTCCACTTTCCTTCTTCAAAATACACTTCCAGCGGGCCCGAGTATTTTTCGATGGGGTATTTTATCGTCTGTGATGCGACATGATAGAAGCTGTCCGAAGGCGTGGATATCTCGGCCTCAGCTTTATCCGTAACGGTTTTATTTCCATAATAATAAAGGTCATAGGAGTCGGCGGGAAGGCGCTTGAATGTGCCTTCAAACCCTTCCAGATACTCGGCCCATTCGTCCCCGGGATTGATGCAGAGGTTGCTGCATTCATAAAGATAAATCTCGTTTTTCCCGGGCACGTATTCCTTATTATCCCTTACATATACGAACCAGCCAGGCTTTATTTCCTTTTTTACAGCCACGGAGATATGTCTGGTCACAACATTTTCGTCATCGTATCTGTATTCCGCAGTGATCAGCGCCCTTCCTGCCCCGGTCGCAAGCAGCCTCCCTTCGTCCGTAATATCGACGATCCCTTTGTCATTGGAGATAAGGGTCACTTTATCCGCATCCGTGCCTTCCGTATATTTAAGCCCCACCACAGTAGCAGGCTCTATCTTTTCTTCCGGGAAGGACGCATCGGATGTAAACTCTGTCCTGACAGTCCTTGAAACCGGGTCATAGGAAGTATCGGCAGACGAACCCTCAACTCCTGTTATGTCGAAATCCACAGCATCATCGATCCGGTCCGAATATGCATTGATCCGGAAATTGAGGGCATCTCTTCCGTTGACTGCAGGATCGGATACATCCTTAAGCCCTTCTCCGTTCTGATCCAGATACGCTTCTCCGGGATGCTGGTTTACCACCACATCATACTTTGCTTTTTCGACGTAAAGTGATATCTTCTTCCCGAACCTCTGGGTCAGCCCTATCACCACGGAAAAAGCCTCCCCTGCCTTGAGATCCACCGGATCATCAAGCATGATGGTATGGATCCCGGGATACTCATAATATCCGCTAGCCGAGGACACAGGCATCCTGCCCGTACCGGGGTTTTCCAGGAGGTCCTCATAACTGTCCTTATACACAGTCACGGTGTAATCCACGTTATAGGTATCGTAAGCAAGGGAGATCGCCCTTAATTCCTGCCTTTCTCCTCCCTCTTCTTTTACCCTGAACACGCTTGCGATCCTCAAGTCGCTGTCAAAATCATCGGGATAGCAGAAATTACCCGCGTAATAGTAGTTGTTGTCGAAGTCGTCATTCGTGGCCATTTCCACGGCGCAGACCTTTGAAAAGGTCTTGTCCTCATAGGATATCCAGAAATAACCGCCATCACCATAGTCGGTCCCCCAGCTGTTCCTTATGAGCCAGGCGCCGTTATTTTTTGGTATCTCATCCTCGTTACTGTCGAACTTCTTCCGGTTGTAATCGTCATCCCAGCCCACAACCGCCACAGCGTGGTCCGATTCCTCGTCTTTATAACAATAAAAGGACACCTTGTCGGAACCGAGATAAGATTCTTCTGCCAGGTAACTGCAGGTAAGCGCCCCGTTCTTAATAATGTTCTTCTTTATCACATCCTTTTCCGTGGGATCCAGGAGGATGGCGTTTTCCATATGGGCAAGGGTATTTCCGGAAAGAGGGGAAATGTATTTCACGTCCATATCGTCAATGCCGGATTTGGGAATGTCATCATAGGAGGTGTCGTGATTGATGTTCCCTTCGGCATCACACTCGTTGACCACACCCAGCCAGCGCTGAAGAATGGACGCGCCGCGATAGACTGAGCCCCCGTCGCTGTAATATGAGGGCTGATCGGGACTCATTGTGCTTATGGTATATTCACCCACACTGTTGTGAAGGGGATCGTAGCTGTCAGGATACTTGTCCTGATTGTATGCGATATGATTCAGCACCCTTTCAGACAGATTCAGGGTTTTATTGTTATATTGGGGAAGCAGGTGGTTCTTTAGAATATAAGCTTCTGCGGTGAAGAGCAATCCATGGGCCCAGCAGCTCCCATAGTGCCCCTGATCCCTGATGGGGGTTATGTACCAGGGATCCTCGCGGGGATCAAGCTTTGAGGGCAGCGCCCCTCCAATTGTTTCCAGCGCATCAGCAGGGGCCTCTGTTGCGGCCTCTGCGGGGGCTTCTGAGGGGGATTCTGAGAGGGGTTCTGCGGGTGTCTCTGAGAGGGGTCCTGCCGGGAATTCTGCGGTCTCTTTTGCGGGAACCTCTGCGGGGGCTTCTGAGGGGGGCTCTGAGAGGGGTCCTGCCGGGAATTCTGCAGTCTCTTTTGCGGGAACCTCTGCGGGGGCTTCCGTCACAGATACCTCGCTCACCATGACCGACGAAGCAGACGTCTCCGCTGCATAAACAGGGACACTTATAGACATGCATAACAGCATGGCGACCAACTTCGTCTTTATTGACCTGTACATACCACTTTCCCCTATCTCAAAACGAACAATGATCAGAAATTCAGATCAGCGCAAAAGAGATGCTGTCCTTCAGCTCCCTTTAACCCTGCTTCTCCCGGGGTTTCAAACCCGGAGATTTTTCTGACGACAGAATATTATAGTATATGAAAAATCAAATAGCAACATTTTTTGCGGTCGGGTGGGCATTTTGGGGAGGTTTTCGGGAGGTGGTCGGGACGGGGCGGGTTCCCCCGCCGGAAATTGAGCTGAAGCCTGAGTTAAGCGCCTCATTTCTTCGCCGAAAAGTGCTGCGAACGCATATCGACGACGACCGTTCAAAAATTTTCGCCGAAAAATGCTGCAATCGCATATCGGCGACGACACGGAAGACGATCTGTTATGTCGGCTGCTGAGATTCTTCGTCGTAAGAGGGTCATATAAGGGTAAAACGACGAATTCATCGTCGTTTTACCCCACAAATGTGTATATTCGACGAAATATTAGAGAGCCCTCGGCCTGCGGCCGAGGTTTTTTTCGTCACCTAATTGGGCTGGAAGGGCGATAACGACGAAAAAAAATTGCACTTCGTCAAAAAGTCCCTCAAACGCACATCGACGACGACGTCAGCACAATTTTGCGCTGAACGATGCACCATTTTGGGAGCCATTTCGGGAGACCCATTTTGGGAGGGTCGTTCAAGAGAAAATCAGAGGACTGATCCATCCCCCCGATCCGTCTCCCGCAGTCTATCACCTCCCTGAAAAGGTACTATATGATTCCTCCTCCCGGTATGATAGTGTCATACTATCAGGATCCTGAACCGCATTATGATCTGCATCAACGAGGAGGTGTCTTATGAAAAAAAATATCCGTCTGGTACTGCTCGGACAGCTGCTGCTTTTTGTATTGGTGTTTGCACTCCTGGTCGCGGGGGGAGGCTTCGAGTGGTCGGCCGTGATGTGGTTTATCGACCTGCCGTCGCTCGTCCTGATCCTGCTGTTCCTGATCCCGGGTCTGCTCATTATGGGAGAGTGGAATGATTTTGTCCGGGCATTTTCCGTAGGGATCAAAGCATACCGGCTGCTGGAGCTCAAAAACATCATCGAGGCCGTTTCGGCTGCGCAGAAGCTGACGGTCTTCGGAGCCCTGTTTGCCGTGATCGCATCCACCGTGCTCATTCTGGGCAGGCTCGATTCCCCCGAGATGCTCGGTCCCAATCTCGCCGTCTGCTTCCTGTCCGGTTTCTATGCCGTGATCGTGGAATTCTTCCTGCTGCCGTTGCGGCTTAATGCGGAGCGGAAAATGAACGAGGAGATGGATCTGGAAGATGAATGAACCCCGGATCACAAAAGCCGGATATCTTCAGGTGGCCCGGAAATTCGGTCTTACCGTCAGAGAACTGGAACTCGGTTACTTAAAGGTGTCCGGCTTCTCCAACCGCAGGATCGCTTATATGCTGGGAATCTCCGAGCAGACTGTGAAAAATCATTTTACGCACATCTACGAAAAAGCATGGGTGCCGGGTAGAAAAGAATTCAAAGCGCTGTTTACGGAGGCGCCGGAGGAATGACCGATCCGGACATTCAGGGTTTCGTCTGTCCGCTCCTCGCCGTCCGTGATCCCAGGTACCTCCTTGGTCACATACGTCTCTCCGGAGGTGCGGTCGATGTGATAGCGGACCAGCGCCCCGGGATAGGAGCGGAACAGCACTACGATCTCAATGTCCGTGCCGTTCTCCACCTCCCAGTAGGCCGGATACTCCGTTGAACGATGCACCATTTTTGGAGGGTCGTTCAAGTCCGGGAGTCATCACAGATTATCTGGTTTTTCAAGGTGCCAGCTCACGGCTGTCAGGAGCAAAGACTCGAGCAGTTAGGATAATTCTGGCAAAATTTCTCATCTTATCCTAACTTTTCGGGTTCGCGATCGCGGTTTCCGGGACCGGGTACATTAAATGTTAGGATAAAATCAAGAGAATCTCTCATCTTATCCTCTCCATATAGTCAAGTGCTTTTTCAGTAAAATCAATACTTTTCCGAGTCCTCATAATGAATGAACTACGGTTATGGAGTGATCTTTACCTCATACAGGGCAGATATATAGTGTTTATGGGTATACCAAGTAAAAC
>JAEELB010000195.1 GCA_016288705.1 Lachnospiraceae bacterium
AGCATTCCCGACAGGAGTTCCGACGTATCGATATTGATGGTGCCCACCAGCACCGGCTGTCCCCTGTCGTGAGCTTCCTTTACGGCTTCCACCACCGCTTTGAACTTTTCCTTCTTCGTCTTGTAAACGGCGTCCTGGTGATCCACCCTGATGACGGGAACGTTTGTGGGCACTTCCACCACGTCCATTCCGTAAATATCCCTGAACTCCCTTTCCTCTGTAAGGGCCGTACCGGTCATGCCCGCCTTCTTCTCGAATTTGTTGAAGAAGTTCTGGAAAGTAATGGTGGCGAGAGTCTTGCTCTCCCGCTTTACCTTCACATGTTCCTTTGCCTCTATGGCCTGATGGAGTCCGTCGCTGTAGCGGCGTCCCGGCATGATACGTCCGGTAAACTCGTCCACTATCAGCACCTGGTCGTCCTTCACCACATAATCCTGATCCCGGTGCATAAGGTTGTTCGCCCTGAGGGCCAGGATGATATTGTGCTGTATCTCAAGGTTCTCGGGATCGGCGTAGTTCTCGATCTGGAAGAATCTCTCCACCTTCTTTACGCCCTGGGCGGTGAGGTTCACGACCTTGTCCTTTTCATTTACGATGAAATCTCCGTCCTCCTCGGGAAGGATGCCCATGACGGCGTCCATCTTGGACAGCTCCTCAACGTCCTTTCCGCGCTTCATCTGGCGGGCCAGAATGTCGCAGGCTTCGTACAGCTTTGTGGACTTGCCGCTCTGTCCGGAAATGATGAGAGGGGTCCTGGCTTCGTCGATGAGGACCGAGTCCACCTCGTCGATGATGGCGTATCTCAGTTCTCTCAGGACCAGCTGTTCCTTGTAGATCACCATGTTGTCCCTCAGGTAATCAAAGCCCAGCTCGTTATTGGTGACATAGGTGATATCGCAGGCGTAGGCAGCCCTTCTCTCTTCGGGCTTCATGCTGTTCAGCACCACTCCCACGGTGAGTCCCATGAAGCGGTGTACCTGTCCCATCCATTCGGCGTCACGGTTGGCCAGGTAATCGTTTACCGTGACCACATGAACGCCCCTTCCTTCGAGAGCGTTCAGATAGGCGGGAAGTGTGGCCACGAGGGTCTTTCCTTCACCGGTCTTCATTTCCGATATCCTGCCCTGATGGAGGATCACTCCTCCTATGAGCTGCACCCGGAAGTGCTCCATGTTCAGTGTGCGTCTGGCAGCTTCCCTGACGGCGGCATAGGCCTCCGGAAGAATATCGTCCAGAGTCTCTCCGTTGGCAAGGCGTTCCTTGAAGTACGGGGTCTTGGCCTGAAGCTCCTCATCGGAAAGCTTCATCATCTCATCCCTCATGGACTCGATCCTGTCCACTATGGGGATTATCCGCTTCACCTCATGTTCCGAATGTGTGCCGAATACTTTGTCAAGAACACTCATTACCGTATATCTCCGTAAATTTTCGCTTTTTCTTCATTTCTCATGACCCTGAGAGCGCCCTTGGCAAGAGCCAGAAGCTCGTCCTCGCCGGGATACACCGTGACAGGGGCGATGAAGGACACGGCCGACTTTATTCCTTCCGTCACGCTCTTGTCATAAGCGATGCCTCCGGTCACTATAATCCTGTCCACCTGACCCTTGAGGACCGCGGCCATGGCGCCGATGTCTTTTGTGACCTGGAGGATAAAGGCTTTCTTTACCAGGGCGGCCTCTTCGGCCTTTTCACCTCCGGCGTCTATCATACTCTCCACCTCTCTCATGTCATTGGTACCGAGATAGGCGTTGAAGCCGCCGTTTCCCACCACCATCTTCTGAAGCTGCTGAGGGGTGTACTTTCCGCTGCAGCACAGCTTCACAAGGCTGAGCACCGGAAGCCCTCCGGAACGCTCCGGAGACATGGCTCCGTCCCCGTCAAGGGCGCTGAAGAGATCCACGATCTGACCCTTTCTGTGGGCCACGACCGATACTCCTCCTCCCATGTGAACCCCTATGAGATTCAGATCCTCATATTTGCAGCCGTTCTCTTCCGCATATCTCCTGGCCACGGCCTTCTGGTTAAGGGCGTGGAAGATCGACACCCTGGGAGTTTCCGGAAGTCCGGAAAGCCTGGCTTCGGGCATCATCTCATCCACCACAACGGGATCTACTATGTATGAGGGGATGCCGAGTGAATCACCGATCTCCCTGGCCAGTATACCGCCGAGATTGGAGGCGTGCTCCCCTCTCTTATTTCCCTTAAGATCCTCGATGAGGTCGTCGGTAACCTCGTAGGTACCGCCGGGTATGGGCTTTAAGAGTCCGCCTCTTCCCACCACCACCGACAGGCTCTTCATGTCAAAGTTCTTTTCTTTAAGGAAATCCTCTATGATCTTCCTTCTGAAATCCTTCTGGGACAGCACATCCGGGAACTGTTCTATCTCGGAGGTGGCGTGTCTTAAGGTTTCGTCAAACAAAAGCTTTTCATCCTCAAATATCCCTATCTTTGTGGATGTGGATCCGGGATTTATGATAAGGCTTGTTATGGGCATTTCTCTCCTCCTGTAAAGCCTCTTCCCGAAGGGGAAGCCGGCTCTTTCCAAATCAATGGTTCCGTATCAGACGATCGGATCTCTTACACCCGCGGACGATGCTCCTTTGCATCCCGGCGGGAAAGGTATCTCAGGACTTCAGGGACTCCGCAACCACCGCGGCAAGGGCGATGGAATTGATCTTCACATCCTTTGTATCAGACCTTGAGGTCAGCACCACGGGAGCCTTGGTCCCCGTGAGGATACAGCCGTTCCTGACTCCGGGCACGGTGTGGACTATGGTCTTGTACACCAGATTGCCGGCATGGATATCCGGGAAGAGCAGTATGTCCGCATCTCCCCTTATCTTTCTGTCATGTCCTCCCTTTTCTTCGGAGGCCGCGGGATCTATGGCCATGTCCATGGAGAGGGGACCGTCCACGATACAGCCGGTGCTCTCTCCCTCGTCATTCATTCGCGTGCGCTCTCCCGCCTCAACCGTAACTGGCATCTTGGGGTTCACCACCTCCACCGCGGCAAGAGGAGCCACCTTGGGGGTCTCTATCCCGCAGGCCTTTGCCACGTCCACGGAGTAACCGATTATGCATTTCTTATCCTCAAGAGTGGGATAAGGCATGAAAGCCACATCAGTGAGGAACAGGAGCCTGTCTATACCGGGTATCTCAAACACGCAGATGTGAGAAAGGGGTTTTCCCGTCCTCAGGCCGCACTCCTTGTCCAGAACGCTCTTCAGGAAAGTCTTCGTGTCGAGGAAGCCTTTCATGTACATGTCAGCCTCGCCGTCGTGCACGAATCTCACGGCCCTGAGGGACGCTTCGGTGGGATCCTTTACATCCACCACCGAGAAACGGGAGATATCCATCCCGATCTCGGAGGCGATCCTGTTTATCTCGTCACTGTCGCCCACCAGTATGGCGTCGGCGATGCCGCCGGATTCCGCATCCCTTACCGCCTCCAGCACTGCCCTGTCGCCGGCGTTTGCCACCGCCAGTTTCTTTTTCGCGATCTTCTTTACGCCGCTTATCAGTTCGTCAAAACCCTTGCTCATACCTATATATTTCCTCTCTGCTTTACATGACAGGCATCCTGAATGCGCTCCGCATTTCCCTGCCGGTCGGTTTTCTGTCTGCCAGGTTCAGTCAGCCCTCTCCACTATGGCCGCGCAGCCCATGCCGCCGCCTACGCACAATGTGGCCAGACCCCTGTCGGTCTTTCTCTTCTGCATCTCATGGATCAGGGTGACCAGGATCCTTGCGCCTGAGCAGCCCACGGGATGTCCGAGAGCTATGGCTCCTCCGTTTACGTTCAGTATGTCGGTGTTCCAGTTGAGTTCCTTTGCCACAGCAAGAGACTGGGCGGCGAAGGCTTCATTTGCCTCTATGAGGCCTATGTCCTCCATGGTGAGTCCCGCCTTTTTAAGAGTCTTTCTGGTGGCGGCCACCGGCCCTATCCCCATTATCCTGGGCTCCACTCCGGCGTGCTCACCGGCCACCCAGACCGCCTGGGGCTTTACTCCAAGTTCCTTTGCCTTTTCTTCGCTCATGACCACCATCGCAGCGGCGCCGTCATTTATGCCGGAAGCGTTGGCCGCGGTCACTACTCCGCCGGGCTTGAAGGCTGCCCTGAGCTTCGCTATGCTCTCGGGCGTAACGCCCTTTCTGGGCCCTTCGTCGGTATCGAAGAGGATAGTTTCCTTTTTCTTCTTCACCTCGACCGGAACGATCTCATCCTTGAACTTGCCGTCCATCTGGGCCTTTTCGCACTTCTGCTGGCTCCAGGCGGCGAATTCATCCAGCTGTTCTCTTGTAAGTCCCCATTCCTCGGCGATGTTCTCGGCGGTGACGCCCATGTGGTACTCTTCGAAGGCATCCGTCAGGGCATCCTTTATCATGGCGTCGTCGAGAGTGCCGGCGCCCATCCTGTAGCCGTACCTTCCCTGATACACGAGATAGGGAGCCATGGACATATTCTCCATGCCTCCGGCCACCATTATATCCGCATCTCCCATGGATATCAGTTTCGCCGCCAGATTTACACAGTGAAGGCCCGAACCGCACAGCACATTGATGGTGGTGGCGGGAACCCCTACGGGAATACCCGCGTTCACCGCGGCCTGTCTCGCGGGATTCTGCCCCAGGCCTGCCTGAATAACGCAGCCCATGTACACCTCTTCCACAAGCTCCGGAGACACCCCCGCTCTCTTCAGGGATTCCTTTATCACTATCTCTCCAAGCTTCGGAGCCGGAACGGTGCTCAGGCTGCCTCCCATAACTCCGATCGCCGTGCGGACTGCGCCCGCGATCACTACTCTGCGTCCCATTTGTCTACCTCCTTAAAAGCCTTATAATCTGTTCTGCAAAAAGCAAACTCATCAACTGCCTTTTCGTCAGTCATTTACAACGCCTTAGCCCTGTTAACGCCTCAGCGACTCTGCATAAGGCGGGTATGCGACTCCCGTCTCTGTGATGATCCCCGTAATGAGGCTGTGGTCTGTGACATCAAAGGCGGGGTTGTACACCTTCACCCCCTCCGGAGCCATCCGCTTCTCGTACCACATCTCCGTGACTTCATCGGGGTCACGCATCTCTATCTCTATGTCACTGCCCGTGGCCGTATCAGGATCCAGGGTCGATGAGGGTGCGCACACATAAAAGGGCACGCCGTAATGCTTTGCGGCAAGAGCCAGAAGGCTGGTCCCTATCTTATTTGCGGCGTCCCCATTTGCGGCCACCCGGTCGCACCCCACGAGAACGGCATCCACTTCACCCCTCGCCATCAGGCTCGCGCTCATATTGTCGCAGAGGACCGTGGTATCTATCCCGTGCTGTGTCAGCTCAAAGGCAGTGAGCCTCGCGCCCTGAAGCAGGGGTCTGGTCTCATCACAATAAACTTTAAAATTATACCCCTTTTCGTGACCAAGGTAAATAGGGGCGGTTGCAGTCCCGTATCTCACCGTCGCAAGGGAGCCTGCATTGCAATGGGTGAGTATCCTGTAACCGGGTTTAAGGAGAGAAAGACCGTGTTCTCCTATCCCGCGGCAGATCTCTACATCCTCGTCGCGGATAGCGATGGCCTCTTTTCGCAGGATCTCCACTATCTCCTGTACAGAGAGGTTTTCATTATCCTCTGCGGCCTTAAGCATCCTCTTAAGCGCCCAGGACAGGTTGACCGCGGTAGGTCTGGAGCTGTTCAGATGATCGGCCTTTTTCTTAAGTTCAGCAATAAAAGCCTCCCGGGACAGATCTGTCATATCCCTTGACAGGACATACAGCCCGAAAGCAGCGAAAACGCCTATGGCAGGGGCTCCCCTTACCACAAGGCGCTTTATCGCATCATACATCTCATCTTCATCCCTTATGGACAGAAGCCTGACCTCCCCGGGGATCAGGGTCTGGTCGATTATCACGACCGAGTTTTCATTATCATCCAGGGAGACTGTGTCAGTCGTCCTGAGATCTGTAGATTCCGGCATATTCTACATTCACCTTTCAAAAAGCACTTGTCTTTCCGCCGTGTTCCGAAGTATTATACACCATCATTCGATAAAACAGTAAATATTTTACGACAAACCATGAAACTTTCATTGCCTTTTTATTCTCCAACTGCCTGACTTGTTAGATCCTTCTCTCTCAATCACCTGCTTCTTCTTCAGCGAAGATATAAGCCTCTGCACAGTCTTTTCCGACTTTCCTATTCTTATAGCCATCTCAACCTTCGAGATTCCCTCGTTATTCTGAATCAGATTAAAAATGACCTGCTCTGCCTCTGTAAGCTCGGCATTTATCTGGACATTTATCCGGACATTTGTCCTGATAAATTCAAAGAAGAATCCGTGTGCTTCTTTTCTATAGTTCCAGGAGACATTCTGCTTTTTGCAAAAATCATTTACCCGCTGGAATCCGGTGCCGGATTTCTCCACATCTTTACTTCTAAACAAAATATCCAGAATCAGTTTATTTCGCTTATATGACGGGAGATTCCGAGAAATAAAATCCAATGGCGTCAGATCGTCCGGAAAAGATCCTGGATTATATATCTCGATCCTGCCTGGATGAATACCGATTTCAATCTCCGGAATGGTTTCATAATCCGCATGTGCAAAAGCATTTACTATGATCTCACGTATCGCCTCTTCAGGAATTTCCGGAATCTCTTTCCTCTTTCTGGTTCCTATTTCACTCCTCCAATTGATGCGGTTCAAAACGTAATCCAGCGCAGCGTTCACTAGATTATAGATATTCCCCTCAAGCAACTTCAGATCGGTAAACGTGACTTTGTTGCCTGTAGCATACGACGCGAGCTTTAACCCGATTTTCGCATTCTTGCCAAAAAGCGCGTATCCGCCATTATTAATGCTTCCATCATGTATAATATCAATCGTCGAAATAAGCTTATCTTTATCATATTCCTTCATTGACAAACGACCACATTCTTTTGCAGATTGATAAAAGTCCTTAAGAGCCTCATCATCGAGATCCTTTGCAGTAAAATCCGTCAATTCCTCTTCCCACTTTGAAGAATAATCATCATTCTTTACTAAGCGTTTCAACTCGTCAGGAGACATCCGTCTGTTTTCCGTTCCCGTACGAATAAGATATCTTCCGTTAACAGCATATGGTCTATTATGTCCAGAAAAAGACACTTTGATAATCGTTCGTTGCTCAATTGTGAGTGACTCTATCGTTGGCACAATTCTCGGCTCTATGGATTCACTGATTTTTTTTGATATATCCCTTTTGGTTGAATCACTATTTTGCTGCCCCTTAACGAACCCGGAATCATCTACGCCAAAATAAAGAGTACCACGGCAATGTTTATTCAAAATGGCGGCTATAGCCTCCATTGCCTCGTTGTTCTCTCCGGTAGTGAGTTTAAATTCAACAGTTTCGCTTTCTGATCCAATAATCATTTGAATCCTCCTCGTAAAACACTTTCAGATTATAACATGGGCAACATGTTCTGTCTATATAATCTCTTTTGGAATTGTCCATATAATTACAAGCACAAAGGTGTGAGATATATCGAGATAGGGAAATATGTGATCATTGAATCCGATGTTGAAAAGGTGAAGTTCCTAAAGCCCCTCCTTCCAGTATCCTCTTCCCTCATCACAAAGCATTCCTTTCAGTCACACCCTTATTCATTTACCGCCCTTCTGTCCTTCCATACCAGAGTGCTATTCTTTACCCTACAGATTTCGGAGTCGAGGGAAAGGTCGGGATTTGTCGAAAAGCATGCAGATGTATTAGACAAAAGCAAGAGACTCGATTATTATACAAATGCGGAATTGTAGTCCTTATTTTTATGAAATGCAGGAGCGGTGTAGATGTATATCAAGAGGAACCTTGAACAAAGAGTTGAATATATGGCAGATCACTTTCCTGTTGTGCTGGTTTGCGGCGCAAGACAAGTTGGAAAAACGACAATGTTAAAAAAGATCGCTCAGAAAAACAGCTCGATCCAATATGTGACTCTGGATTATCCAAGGATAAGGCAACTTGCAAAAGAGGATCCGGAGCTGTTCTTACAGCAATATCCAGATCCCGTTATCATCGACGGGATACAATACGCACCTGAATTACTGCCATATATAAAAATCAAAGTGGATCAAAGCACACAAAATGGCAGATATTATCTTACCGGTTCTCAGATGTTTCACCTGATGAATGATGTCAGCGAGTCATTGGCCGGAAGAGTCGGGATTCTATCGATGTTTTCCCTTTCCAGAGCTGAAATAGAAGGCAGAGATAATTGCCCTTTCAATCCTGCAAATGTAGGCAATCCGAATTCTGACGATACGATAACACAGATTTTTGAAATGATTATGAAAGGCGGGATGCCACGTGTTATAAGCGATCCTGAACTATCATCAGATGATTTCTACGGATCATATATCCAGACCTATATAGAACGGGATATAAGAGAACTGATCAACATCAAAGATGAGAACAGGTTCATAAAATTCATATCATGCGTTGCTGCCAGAACAAGTCAGGAAGTAAACCTTTCGGATCTTGCAAAAGATGTCGGAATAGACGGCAAGACTGCCGACAGCTGGCTGTCGATTCTTGTATCATCCGGGATAATTGTATTATTACATCCTTATTCAGGAAACACAATAAAACGGATAGTAAAAAGGCCTAAATTGTACTTTATGGATACAGGACTCGCATGTTACCTGAGCATGTGGAATAATGCAAGAGCGCTTGAATTATCTGCTATGGCGGGAGCAATGTTTGAAAACTATATTGTTTCAGAGATAATCAAAGGGTATGCTAATAACGGAATAGACTTCAGAAACCGCCTTGTTTATTACAGAGATAATAATGGTAAAGAGATAGATCTTATGATACTTGAGAATGGCAAAGTCTATCCTGTTGAAATTAAAAAAAGTGCCGACCCGGGAAAAAGTGCAATAAAGAACTTTTCAGTTTTGTCATCTTTTCAGGAAGAAATCGGAGAAGGCGCAGTTTTATGTATGTCATCAATGGCGATGCCAATTGATGCAAAAAACAAGCTCGTTCCTGTAAAAGCGATTTAGCTATATTGATCCGTAATACAATAACCACAGGAAAAAGAACGTATTCTGACAAAAAGTAGGATACCATCATGAACATTGACGAAAACACCCTCAGCAAACTGACTGACGAACAGAAGAAAAAGACGGATCTGTCAGCAGCGATCCTGGCAGGAGGGCGTTCCAGGCGGATGGGCCGGGACAAAGCGCTTCTTACGCTGGAGAGCCGCACGTTCATTGAGCGTCTGATAAAGGAATTATCCATATGCCGCGAGGTGTTCATTTCCACCTGTAAGGACAGGGACTATTCTGAATACGGCCTTGAGGTCCTGGTGGATGAAATCCCGGATATCGGTCCCATCGAGGGGATAAGACAGGCGCTTAAGCATGCCGGAACGGACCATGTATTCATCTGCGCTTGCGACATGCCCTTCGTGACGGAAGAAACCGTAAGATATCTGGCCGGTTACGTATCTCCGCAATACGATGCCGTTGTGTTTCAACACGAAGGCAGGATCCATCCCCTTTGCGGCATTTACAGCAAGGCCGTACTGCCTGCTGCCGATCAGCTGATCATGGATGGCAGATACCGCCTGACAGGGCTCCTTTCGAGCGTGCGGACAAAATATGTGGATCTGGGCGCTACAAGCTTTGATGAAAAGATGCTGAAGAACGCCAACACCCCGGAAGAGTACCGGGGCATCCTGAATGCACGGTCACCCCTGTAGTTCCTGTTCTGTCACGCATTCCGATTTGATCCTGCCCACCAGGAACTGAAGCGCTTCAATGACCCTCGGGCGGATGTCGCCGCCCACCATCACGAACATGATGTCGTCTCCCACAGCCAGCTCGCCTTCATTCAGCCACACCTTCACAAAGGTGATCCCCGGCATGGCGAGGGTTTCATCTATGACTTTATTTACCTTTTCAGCATCCGAGGAAAAGAGCATGCCCCTTACGGGTTTGGCGCTTTTGTCGCCGTTCCTAACGAGAGCCCGGGCATCCTCACGCACCACTCCGTTATGCACCAGGAACATCCCTGTCCGGGGAAGCTTACCGGAGGCCTTCGCCTCCTTTAGCCACGCGTCCATCGAAGGTATCTCTTTTTTCACGGCCGCGGCAGGTGCTGAAGGTTCTGAAGGAGAGGGCTGGGCGCAATCGGCGGAGCCCTCGGACATCAATATCTTCAGGCCGTGTTCCAGGGCAGGAAGTATCACCTCCAGATTTTCCCTGGCCGCCCGCTCGCTGCCGGGCAGGTTTACGATCAGGGTGCGGTCCAGTATGCCTGCAACGCCTCTGGAGAGACAACCCCTGGGAGTGATCTTCATGCTTTCTGCCCGCATGGCTTCAGCCAGACCCGGGGCTTCCCGTTCTATAACGTCCAGAGTCGCCTCGGGAGTCAGGTCTCTTTGGGAAAACCCTGTGCCGCCGGTGGTCAGGACCAGCCGGATACCTTTCCCGGCGCATTCTCTGAGGGCTTTTGCGATCTGTAACCGGTCGTCAGGAAGTATGGCTCCGTCTGTGACCTCGTATCCCGCCTTTTTAAGCATTTCCATCAGCGCCGGTCCGCTGGTGTCCACACGCTCCCCGCGTGAGCCCTTGTCAGATATCGTCAGTACCGCTGCAGTAAAGCCCATGATCTTTCAACCTCCTATCCGGTTCATGCTCCGGTTCGCGCCGCTCATATGCTCATGGTCCAAAAGCTCGTGCCGCTCCGGCTTGGCGGCGCAGGCCGCCAGAAACTGCTGCCTGATCCCCTCGGGATCAAGCCCTTTGATCGAGAACTCAAGGGGAGAATGAAGGCAGGGCTTGACCTTGCCGTCCGCCGTCAGCCGCAGGCGATTGCATCTGCCGCAGAAATGAGCGCTGAGAGGGGAGATCAGCCCGATATTTCCCTGTCCCTCCGGCAGTCTGTACAGACGCGCCACGCCGTCATTATGGGGTATGGGCAGGAGTTCCGGCAGCACCTCCGTCACCCGGTCGCAGGAGACGTAGGACTCCCGTCCAAACACCCCCCGGTCCACCATGGGCATAAGCTCTATGAAACGCACATCCACCGGCCATTTAACGGAGAGCTCCGCCAGAGGGCGGATCTCGTCGTCATTCCATCCGCCTATCAGAACGGAGTTCAGCTTGATGCGTTCAAAACCCGCGCTCAGCGCCGCTTCTATTCCCTCCAACGCCTCATTTAACTCACCGACACGGGTCATCCCGGCATACTTTTCCTCGTCAAGTGTATCCAGACTGATGTTGAGTCTGGATACGCCTGCGTACCGTAAGGACTTGGCCAGCCGGGGCAGCAGCGTTCCGTTTGTGGTCAGGCAGATCTCCTCGATCCCCTTTATCCGGGCCGCATCCTCGCAGATGGAGACTATATTCTTTTTTACCAGGGGTTCTCCTCCGGTGATCCGTATCTTCCGGATGCCGAGGTCCGCTGCGACGCAAAGCGCCTCACGCAGTTCCTCCCGGGTCATCATTTCCTCATGACTGCGCTTGCGCACTCCCTCTGCCGGCATACAGTACCGGCAGCGCAGGTTGCAAAGCTCCGTTACGGACACACGAAGGTATGTGATGTCTCGGCCGAATCCATCCCTCATATCAAAAAACCTTTTAATACCGTACCTGCCGGCAGCGCACCGCTTCCGGCGGGTACAACTGCCATTGCATCACAGCCGATCATGCTGCTGATGACTGTATTGCCCTGTTCAGAGGGCAGATGGAGCACTGCCCTTCCTCCCTCGATCCCGAGCCGTCCCCGCAGTATCCGGGTGGTCTTACTCTTCTTGGAAAATCCTTCGGCCAGCGTCAGCTCGATCTCCCGGGGCAGGTATTCCGAAAGGCCTCTCAGTTTTAGCACAGCCGGCCTGGCGATGGCACAGTAATTCGTCATCGAGCTTGCCGGGTTGCCGGACAGCGCCATCACCGGCTTTTGCCCGGCCATCCCGTAGCAGCATGCCATGCCCGGCTTCATGGCCACTCCGCGGAACAGTATCTCCACCCCCGACAGTTCCATGGCGTCGGGGGTCAGATCGTAGTCGCCGACAGAGACGCCTCCGGTGAGCACCAGAGCATCACATTTTGACAGCCCCTCCCGGATCAGCTCCGAAATATCCCGGATGTCGTCGGGAGCGGTTCCGATAAATACGGGCTCCGCTCCGTCCCGACGAAGGACGGCGGACATGGCATAGCGGCTGGTATTGTAGATCCTGCCCGGTTCCAGAATATCCCCGGGTTCCACCAGTTCAGACCCCGTGGAGATGATCCCCACATGGGGAACGCGATATACTTCGGGACTGATCACATTCTGTCCGGCAAGCGTCGCCGCCAGTCCTCCGTCAATGACCGTGCCCGCAGCAGCCAGCAGATCCCCGGCTCTCACATCCTCGCCGGCGCGGATCACATTGCTCCCGGAGGCCAGATGACCGGATATCTCCACCGTTTCCGCGGTGAACCGGGTATCCTCAAAAGGCACAATACAATCGGCTCCCTCCGGCAGCATCGTCCCCGTCAGGACCTTTATCGCCGTGCCGGAGGTCACCGCGCATTTTCCTTTAACGCCCGCAGGCACCTCCTCAAGGATCCTCAGGATCACAGGATGGGTCTCATCAACCCCCTCTGTATCCTTCGAGGAAAGCGCGTACCCGTCGTAGGGCGAACGGTCAAAAGGGGGAACGTTCTCTGCAGCTGTGAGCGCTTCTGCCAGCACCTTTCCGGCACAATCCGTCAGGGGAACCCGCTCCCTGCCCACCGGAGCCACCTTTGAGAGCAAAAGATCCCTTGCCTCTTCATATTTCATGACATCATTCCACATCTTACCTCTCCTGCGCCCTGAGCCCGGGCAGCCTCCCCGGGGCATTGCGGTACGCGTCAGCAGGCGGGATCAGGCCTTCGGAGGTTCATACGTGAAGGGTTCCTTGCCGTTCTGCTTCTGCCAGTCCTGGAAAGATTCAACGATCTGTCTTTTGACGTTATCCGGATAGTGAAGCCATCCTTCAAATTTCGTGTTGGGATCGATCTCAGGATTTGACATAGCCTCCCTGTCACGGGCTATCTGGTTTACAACAGCCCTTCTGAGAAAAGAGTGATAGGTCTCGCCGGTGGAATCACAGTGGTTCTTGATGATATCCTTGCTGCCCTTCATCATAGGGAACGATACGGTGTCGAATTCCTCGGGTTTATAAACGCCGTTTGCTTTCTTGTCATCGCTCATTTTCATTTCTCCTTTTCTTAACTATCAACTCCGCAACAGTGCCTGATATTGTCAACGCTACACTATTTTTATCATATATGCCTCAGATCTGTCTATCTTTTCCTTGTCAGCCTCCGGGAGTAATATTAAAATGTAACGGGATCTGAAAACAGATCCGATAATAAAGGACGAACGGAAATGATGACCAAGCCCCGCAACACCACCATAAAAAACTTCATATTCTCGTGGAAATATACCGAAAGCAGCCGAAAGCTGTTGGCCGCTTCCATTGTCTGTCAGGTCTTCAGCGCCATAATGGGTATCGCAGCGCCTGCTATCAGCGCACAGATAATCATCGATTATACCCGTAACGAAGGCAGGCGCGTCATGCTGATCGCCGTAACGCTTCTGGTGGTCCAGCTGTTGAGAAACCTGTTTCTCGTGATGAGCAATCAGGGTTACAACCGCGTCTATACGAAGACCATGTCCTCCCTTGAACGGGATCTGGTCTCCAACGTCCTCAAGATAGAAAGCCAATGCGTGGATGAAAAGGGAAGCGGCTTATTCATACAGCGCATCACCACGGACACAGGGCGCATTGCCTCAGGGTTTACCAGCGTTGCCGATATGTTCACGCAGATCCTGAATTACTTCGGCGTGATGTGCGCAATGTTTTTCGTAAATCCATCCATAGCTTTACTGGTCATCTTCATAATGGGCACGCAGTGCGCCATGGAGCTGTGGAGGACCAGACGCCTCTACCGGGACGACCGCAGCTTCAGATCCGCAAACGAATTGTTTTCCGGTCTGGTCAGCGAGATGGTGCGAGGTGCAAAAGACGTAAAACTCCTGGACAGCGAAGAAGTGTTCACGGAAGCTCTGAACGAGAGGATCGAAGAATCGAACGACAAGCGTCTGTTCATGCAGACCCGCTCCTGGCGGGCAAAGCTGGTCCGCTGGGAACTGGGCGAGTTCGGAACCTATGCGCTCATCGTGGTGCTGACCTGGCTCATTTCAAAGAATATGATCCTCCCGTCCATCGCCCTTGTTTTCTTCCACTATTACGCCGAACTGGGTCCCAACGCCGTAAAAGTCATCGGTTCTTTCATGGATTCCATCGCGGATTTCAATATCTCCAACGAACGGGTCTACGCATTGCTGAACAGCCCGGAGTTCCCCAAGGAGCAATTCGGAGATACAGAGCTTGAGTCTCCCCGGGGTGAGATCACATTCGACCACGTCAGCTTCTCCTACGATACTGCGGGTGACCGGAAGGTATTGGACGACCTGTGCTTCACTATCCGCTCCGGCGAAATGGTCGGCCTGGTGGGAAAGAGCGGCTGCGGTAAGACCACCACCTTCAACCTGATCTCCAAGCTTTACGAAGCCACAGAAGGGCAGGTCCTTCTGGATGGGATCGATATCAGGAAGCTGACCCGCAAGTCCATACGGAGCAGTATGACGGTGGTGACCCAGAATCCTTACATCTTTCGCATGTCCGTAAAGGAAAATCTCCGGATCGTGAAGGAAGACATGACCGATGAGGAAATGATCCGGGTGTGTAAGCTGGCCTGTATCGACGAGGACATCATGGGCATGCCCAACGGCTATGACACCCTTATCGGCGAGGGCGGAGTCAACCTCTCCGGCGGCCAGCGGCAGAGACTGGCCATTGCCCGCTGCATGCTGCGGGACAGCAGGATAATCCTCTTTGACGAAGCGACTTCCGCGCTGGACAACGCCACACAGGCCAAGATCCAGCAGGCCATAGACAACATGCGGGAAGGAAAGACCGTAATGATCATCGCCCACAGGCTATCCACTATAGCCGGCGCAGACAGGATACTGCTCATGCAGGATGGGAAGATCGCAGCCGAGGGCACTCACCCGGAGCTTCTCACGAACTGTGAAGCCTATCGATCGCTTGCAGCCATGGACAACAGTGAGGAAGAAACGCATGAGGAAACCTCTTCGGTAAATGAGGACTACGGATCGGCCCGCCGCCGCGGAAAGCGCCGCGACCTGTGACGGGGCTGTATGTATCTCAAGCCGCGGGATGAAAGAGGCAGTGTATATCAGATCATGAAATCCGGGAACCGTCGCAGGGGATCCGCCGCAGGCGGTACCCCTTATGACAGACCGACAGGAGTTTAAACATGGCGAATGTGGTGGGTTTTTCCGCCTGGTCGGGCACAGGCAAGACGACTCTGCTGGAAAAGATCATCCGGAACATGAAGGCCCGGGGATCTCGCATCGGAGTGATAAAGCACGATGTTCACGGCATCGACCCGGTGGAAGACGGAAAGGATTCGGAGCGCTTCCGCAACGCCGGCGCAGACCGTGTGGTGATGATAGGCCCGGAAGCGGGAGACGACCCGGAAAAGCGGCTGAAGGAAGTTATTGACAGCCTTTCGGATGTGGACATCATACTGGTGGAGGGCTTCAAACATGCGCCGATCCCACGGGTGGGCCTGTGCCGGGCTGAGGCCTTAAAGCCTCTTCCCGAGAAGCCGGAAAACTACATCGCGGTGGTTTCCGATGAGGATCTGAACACTGACACCCGCCGGTTCCGGTGGGACGAGGACAGGGAGCTGACAGAATTTCTTATGGAACAGACAAAGGATTTCACTCATTTCAATGATGAAGGCCGCTCACGCATGGTGGACGTGGGCGAGAAGGACGTTACAGACCGCACAGCCATCGCCGCAGGCCGCGTACTGCTCAACCGTACCACCTTTGACCTGATCCGCAGCGGCGGAATGAAGAAGGGCGATGTGCTGACGGTGGCCCAGGTGGCAGGGATCATGGGCGCAAAGCGTACGCCGGACATGATCCCCATGTGTCATCCCATCCCTGTTAACGGAGTTGACCTATCCCTGACGTTGGATGAACAGCGCCTGTCGGTGGAGATCAGGGCCACGGTCTCCGTTTCCGGAAGGACCGGCGTGGAGATGGAAGCCCTGACCGCAGTGTCCGTGGCCGCACTGACCGTGTATGACATGTGCAAGGCGGTACAGAAGGACATGGTGATCTCCGACATCAGGCTGCTCAAAAAGACAGGCGGCGTCCACGGGGATTTCACTTCTTCTGACTGCCCGCCTCCGTTTCCGACACAAAGCATGCCACCAGACCGTAAGTGATCGTCGGACGTATCCAGATTTCCGTAAGCAGATATCCGGTATATTCGTTGATGGGTTCAAGACAGATATCGTAGTTATACAGTGCGGCTATCACCATGTCGATCAAACAGATCATCCACAGGTTGCGCTTTGAATATGTTTTCCATTCCTTGGGGGCGTAGAAGAAGGTGAGCATGAGTCATATCACCGAGCAGAGATCCCCGACTCGATCCGGCAATGCCGCAAAACACACGCCCTCGTCAGCAGACCCTCTTGGACGACCCGTTCCCAAGGCGCTCTGCCCAGGACATCATCAGGTCCTCCCGCCTTCCGAACAGATCCTTCTGCATGCCGATGGCATCGTCAAAGACCATCGTCTGGGGGTCGTCCCCCGAGAACTTCTTCCACTCGTATCTGTCGGTGGAGGGGTTGCCTGTCCGGGCGAAGTTGGTCCACATTTCCTTTGCGACATGGCGGAACTCGCAATCCTCGTCGCTGACGACCTTTCCGCTCCCCATCGGATCATCCATGCGGGTATCGAACAGGTACGGGATCTCGGCTGCATGCATCACGCCAAGGTAGGGGGTCGTCACCGGCTTCCTGATGAAGTACATATAGGTGTTGCCTCCGGCGGCAGAATGCCTGATGGCCATATTGGTGTTGCCGGCGCGGAAGTTGATGTCGTTGCAGTATTGCTCCAGCCGGCTCACCTCTCTTTCGTTTGCGAGGGTGGCCATGAACTCGTCATACATGGCTTTCTCCCGGTCGTTGAGCAGGGTGCGGTCCTTTTTCGCGATCCAACCAAGCGTGTTCGCGTAGCCTTCTTCGCCACCCTCTGACGGAACGAAGTACCTGATCTCGTCCTGGTTAGAACCGATCATCACATCGATCTTTGACCTCTTCTCATCTCCCCACATCTCATACATGACCGCCCGGTCCTCGGGCAGCGTAACGCCGTCCAGAAGAGGGAAGTTGGCAAATCCGAGAAGACAGTTCTTGTCAATGACACCTGCTTTCAGATAAGCGTCTACAAGCTGCCCGGTGGTGAGTTTCATCAGTTCGTCCATGGTCTGGCAGCCCGTTGCGGTCAGGAAGTTCTGCGTGACGTGGATGCCGTGCTCCATCGTGTCGCAATAGGCGATGTTGGCGCTCTGGGCGATTATTCTCCTGAAGAGCCCCTCGCTTCCGTCGATGAGCGGAAGGAATGTGACGCTTGCCGAGCCTGCCGACTCGCCGAAGATCGTCACGTTGTCCGGGTCGCCGCCGAAAGCGGCGATGTTTTTCTGTATCCATCTGAGGGCTTCAAGCTGGTCTAGAAGGCCCAGGTTTCCTGCCTCCCTGAAGTTTTCTCCTCCCGGGACCCGCTCAAAGTTCATAAATCCCAAGAAGCCGAGCCGGTAGTCGATGGACACGAACAGGATGTCAGGGCACTGTTTGGAGATGTTTGTAAGGTCGTAGAGGGGCGCCGCCTGGGATTCGGCACAGAACCCGCCGCCGTGGATCCACACCATGACAGGTTTCTTTCTGTCTGTGCAGCCGGTATTGCAATATATGTTCAGCACGAGGCAATCCTCGCCAAACTCCGCCGTTCCCATTGAGTCGTTCACAGGCCCTATGGGAACAGGGCCGGGTTTTACGGCATCGTACACCCCGTCATCGTCTGCGGCAGGAAGGGCCTTCTTCCAACGAAGATTTCCCACCGGCTGAGTTGCGTAGGGGATGCCCTTCCAGATGATCAGCTCGTCTGTCGCCTTTCCGATGAAAGTACCGTTGTTACACCTGACCTCATTAATCTTACTCATTGTTTTTCCTCCTTGTGATAAGATAGATCCGCCTTCATTCCGAAAAAATACACATCATGTACTGTTCTCTTCACTCTCTGCAAACTCCACCTTCATGCTTGCAATCCTCCCCGCGCCGATCCTTTTATCCCGGTAGTCCCCTCTTTCGACAAAAATATATCTGACAAAAGAATCCGCGAACAGCCAGAATAACACATAGAAAAACTCCTGAGGGATATCGTCAAGGTATTTTCCTATCAATGCAAGGAGGATGCCTGAAACCACTGTGCCTATCACCATTTCCACAAAAACGAGCCGGTGATGTCTGTTTTCCTGTATGGTCCGGCCGAGTTCATAGTCTCCGTCAGAGACGATGGTGTCGACAATGATCCTTTTTTCATCCTCGGTAAATTTCGGCCCGTATATTTCCAGAACAATGGGATACTTTGCCGGAATGCACTCAATAAAACTCATTATATAATCCGAAAACTCAGAGTTAAGGCTCTCGCAATCCCTGATGCTGTATTTGCTTATGATATCCTCCATATTCTCCACATGGCAGGGAATATAGGCGATGCCGTCTTCCAGGACCTCTTTATTCAGGCGATGCTCCAGTAATGATTTCTTATCCAGAAACTTTCGTATGTTGCTATCCGTACCTATCATATGATCCAACTCACTTTCTTCCCGCCGAAATACACTTCATCCGGCTTGTTATAGCTGAACCCCTCATGCTCCGCCGTAAGCAGGTCCTTATCAAACACCAGATAGTCGGCATCCTTGCCGGCCGTGATGGAGCCCTTTTTGTCCTCTATGCCAAGCTGCTTTGGTACTCAAAAACCGTTCGAAATATGCCTGTATTACCGACAGAGCTTATGAATTCTGTCCGCGTGCAGCGATGATATCTAACATGTAGCCGGGGGTAAAGTACTTGTCCATAAACTGGTAGTAGCCGATCAAAGGAAGAACTGCCTTGTACTGGTCGGCCAACAGACCCTGTTCGTTACGCAGGTCACCGGGCCCGGCAATGACCAGGACGTTCGGCTCGTTGGCGGAGTACTCCTTCCATTCGACTTTGTCCGTCGACGGGTTGCCGCAGCGTGCGAAATTGGTCCACATCTGCTGCACGGCATCGAAGATCTCATCGGAGATATTCGTGCCGTTGAAAGCACTTCCGGTACCCACACATCGAAGGTCAAAAACAAATATGAGTTCCGCAGAATGTGCTGCTCCGACATCAGCATTGCTGCTTGGATACGACCAGTAGTAGCAGAACGTCTTGTTAAATGCGCTCTGCTCGTCGAGCTGCTGCAGCATGGGGACCCTGAACATAAGCTCGTCTATGAATTCCGTTTCGATAAGCCCGGGCTCATTAAACCTGCAGACCCGCTTAAATTCCTCATAATACTTCCTGTCCTCTTCCTTCAGATAGGGAACTGCATCTCCGACGGCGCGCCGGGCGAATTCCTTTTGCTCTTCCATGTTGAACATCGCGCCTTCGCCCATGAACAGCCTGGCCTCGTCTGCCGTGCTGCCTGCCATGATGGTTATGTGTTTCGCATAGCCCTTCTTATACACCATGATGTCGTCCATGGTCTTTCAGCCGGTGTACTCGAGCAGTGCCTTAGTCTTGCCCTGCGCGGCTTCGCATAGGGGATGCCCAGCCAAGACGCAACCCC
>JAEELB010000196.1 GCA_016288705.1 Lachnospiraceae bacterium
AGTTAGGATAAGATGACAGTTTTTGGTCGTTTTATCCTAACTTTGGCATCTCCGGACCAGGCTCAGGGCTTCCGCATTCCCGGAAAGTTAGGATAAGATGACGGGTTTTGGTCGTTTTATCCTAACTTTGGCATCTCCGGATCGACCTCCGGGCTTCCGCATTCTCAAAAAGTTAGGATAAGATGACAGTTTTTGGTCGTTTTATCCTAACTCTGGCATCTCCGGCTCGGCCTCCGGGCTTCCGCATTATCAAAAAGTTAGGATAAGACGGCGGGTTTTGGTCGTTTTATCCTAACTTTGGCATCTCCGGCTCGGTCTCCGGGCTTCCACATTATCAAAAAGTTAGGATAAGACGACAGGTTCTGGTCGTCTTATCCTAACTTTGGCATCTCCCGATCGGGTTTCGGGTTTGTGCGATGATCCCGGATCCCTTCAGCTGTAGTAGTTCACGCCCACAATGATCCTCGGGCCTTCATCCTCGCTGATCACGGATGCCTTCAATTCCACATACTGCGGCAGACCTTTTATCATAAGCCTGTAGATCATGGTGAACTGCCCGGCCCGGTCTATCTCCTCCAGCATCTTCTCTTTTGTGAACATCGCCTTGAAAAGATCCGCATCTCCCGGATAGATGAGTTTATTGCAATAATCCCGGCAGTCGGCAAAGAAATCCTCTCCGGTATGTCTGACGTCCATATTGCCGTACTCTTCCGAGGCGGTGATCTCCTTGTAATGTCCGGTTTCGGGGTCCACGATGTACACACAGATAAATTCACCCACCAGAGCCTTTATCCTGGCAAATGCCAGGCGCTCCTGCTGCATCCTGTCATATTCCCTCTGGTATTTCATCTGAGCGTCCACATTATTTACACCGATGAGCAGCATATCCGTGCCCATGCGCACAGCCTTCATGTTCACATATACAGGCTCTCCGTCTATGATCATACGGTAACCGAACATGAAAGCGTTCTGTTCGTCTATAGTCTTCAGCACATTTTCCCGGGTAAAAACCTTCAGCATCCTCTCCCGGTCTTCCTCGTAAATGATCCTGTGAATGTCCCTCTCGCTGGCCGTGAAAAAATCTTCCCCGCTTCTCTGAACGGAAAGAGAATCATCCTCGGCCGAATGGGAGTATTCCACGAACTGGTCAGTCTTGAGATTGATATAAAACAGATACAGATAATCCGAGGACAGAGCGCTGGCCACCTGCTTATAGTCAAGGGCCCTGTCTTCGGGCGCCTGAAATATATCCATGACAATAAGGACACAGGCCGCAACGCCGGTGACGGGGTTCACTGCTATTCTGCGCACCATAGCCCTCATCATGGAGCCGCCGGGAAGGGCTGCGTCAAAGAAAGACCTGTTTCCGGTCTCCGCAGTCCTGCGTACCGCATCGGAATACACGAACCCGGAGCCCTCGGTGAGATCGGCGAATTCAAAACGCTCATCTATGCGCGCCTGTTTAAAGAACCGTTTTGTGAATTTTCTGTAAGCCTTGTTGCACCTTGAAACTCTGTAGCCCTCCTTGTCCACCTCGTAGGCGACCACGGGGAAGGTATCAAAATACTTCTGGAATGAGGCGTCGTTTCCGTCGTCGGCGGCCAAAAGAGACATATCGTACAGGTTAATGCGGCCTATCACATCGTAGTAATCGGATTCAGCGGGATTTTCGAATCCGATCTGTATCCCTTTTTTATACCTGTCAAGTATCTCCTCAAGGGGAATGGGCTTACAGAAATAATATCCCTGCATCTTGTTGCAGCCTATCTCCCTTAGAAACTCCGCCTGTTCCCGGGTCTCGACTCCTTCCGCCACAGTCTTGATCTCCAGCGCCATGGCCATCCTCACAAGTTCGGTGAGCATGATGCGGCTCTTCTCTTTTTCGAAATGCTGCATGAATTTGATATCAAATTTGATATGATCGAAATACATCTCCCGAAGCACGTCCAGGGAAGAATAGCCGCTCCCGAAGTCATCCATCCAGACCGCAAACCCGAGTTCCTGGAATTTTTCGATCTGAACCTTCATGTACTCGGGATCGTTGCCTAGAGCGCTTTCAGTGACCTCGATGATGAGTTTTTCTCTGGGAATGCCCGAATCGTCCACTCTCTTCTTGACTTCCTCAACGATGTCGCAGGAATCGAAATCCGTTCTGGACAGATTCACCGATATCGGGACCACATACAGGCCGGATCCGGCCTGGGTCTTCATTTTCCGAAGTACCGCTTCCACGATATAGAGATCGAGCTTGTAAATAGTTTTAGACTCCTCAAGAGCGGGAATGAATTCCGCAGGAGAAAGCATGCCTCTTTCAGGGTCGACCCATCTGGCCAGAGCCTCCTCACTGCAAACCCTGCCGTTGGACGACCGTACAACAGGCATATAATAATCTTTTATCCATCTTTCCGAGAGCGCACGGTCCAGATTATCAGTAATGTACCCCCGATTCTCATCACTTCCAGCCATATCGTACCCCCTTTCGATATAACTATCCGTCAGACTCTCAGTATCTTTCAGTATCTCATCTTCCCCTCGGCCACAGCTTTAAGATGCTGACCGTAGGGACTCTTCCCGTAGGTCTCGGCGCTCTTCAAAAGCTCCGAAGTATCTATCCATCCGTTGACAAAACCTATCTCCTCCGGCGCGGAGATGACTATCCCCTGCCTTGTCTGGATGGTCTCGACAAAATTGGACGCCTGCAGGAGGCTCTCCATCGTGCCTGTGTCGAGCCAGGCAAAGCCCCGACCCAGAAGCTGCACATCCAGAAGCCCGTCCTTCAGATACATGTCATTCAGGGCCGTGATCTCAAGCTCGCCTCTGGCGGAAGGCTTTACTTCACCCGCTCTCTTCGCCACGCCTGCGGGATAGAAATAAAGACCTGTCACGGCGTAGTTTGACTTGGGTTCCTTCGGCTTTTCCTCTATGCTGAGCGCCCTGCCGTTCCCGTCAAACTCCACTACCCCGAAGCGCTCCGGATCAGGCACATAATAGCCGAACACCGTCGCCCTGCCGCGATCCTCCGCATCGGTGACCGCTTCCTTCAGCATCTTCCTGAAGCCGTTCCCGAAAAATACGTTGTCACCCAGGACCATGGCCCCGGAGCCCCCTTCCAGGAATTCCTCCCCGAGGATAAAAGCCTGGGCAAGCCCGTCAGGACTGGGCTGGACACAATATGACAAATGGATCCCGTATTGGCTTCCATCCCCCAGAAGCTCCTCAAACCGGGGAGTATCGGTGGGGGTGGAAATGATCAGTATATCCCTGATGCCCGCCAGCATGAGAGTGCTCATGCTGTAGAATATCATGGGCTTATCAAACACAGGCAGGAGCTGCTTGCTTGTCAGTTTTGTAAGAGGATACAGGCGTGTGCCCGAACCTCCGGCCAGTACGATACCTTTCATACCTATCTCCATTCCGCCGCCCCCGGCAGGCGGCACAGATCACAGTCCCGCTTCCTTCACGTATCTTGCCACTGCATCCTTCCAGTCCGGAAGCGGCTTAAATCCCGACTCAGTCAGTTTCTTCTTTTCAAGTCTTGAATTCTCGGGCCTTTTGGCTTTGCTGAGCCCGTATTCCTCCGTGGTCACTCCCTGAACTTCCACATCCATGCCCGCTGCCCTGTAGGCTTCCCTGGCAAGATCCGCCCAGGTGATGTATCCGCCCTCATTTGTGGCATGATAATAACCGTACTTTTCGGTTTCGATCATATCCACCAAAAGCCTTGACAGATCCAGAGTGTATGTAGGGGTTCCGGTCTGATCGTTCACAACCCTCACGGTATCATGGGTCTTCCCCACGTTGATCATGGTCTTTATGAAGTTCTTCCCGTTGAGGCCGAATACCCAGGCGATGCGGACGATGAAGAACTTATCCAGCGCTTTGCTGACTTCCTTTTCCCCGTCGAGCTTGCTCTGCCCGTAGACATTCAGCGGCGCAAAGCACTTGTCGTCGGGCTCCCAGGGTCTTACGCCTTTTCCGTCAAAAACATAATCCGTGGAGAGATAGAGCATCTTTGCGTCAACGGCCTTCGCGGCCTCCGCGATATACGCTGTCCCCAGACGGTTGATCCGGTCCACTTTCTCCCTGTTTTCTTCCTCTTCCGCGGCATCCACGGCTGTCCAGGCTGCGCAGTGAACTATGGCGTCGGGTCTTATTCCACTGACGGTCTTCAAGACTTCGTCCCTGTCCGTTATATCCAGCTGCACGTAGGGAGCTACAGTGACCGCGGATCCGTCAGCCACCCCGGAATACTCCGGCTGGATATCGGAGCCGACGACCTCATGCCCTCTTTTCAGAGCCTCATTCACCACGTCATGTCCCAGCTGTCCGCACACTCCGGTACACAGTATCTTCATTTTGTCCTCCGCATATGATGTGATCCGATCATTTGACGCCGTTCCTCATGCGCGCTCACGAATTCTCATTCCCTGTCATTTTCCATGCGCATTTACATGAGATCATTTCCTGTTCCTGTACATCTCCTCGTAATACTTCTGGTACTCTCCGCTGGTCACCCTGTCCATCCATTCCTGATTTTCCAGATACCAGTCAATTGTCTTCACTATGCCGACTTCAAAGGTGGTCTCCGGATACCAGCCCAGATCCGCCTTGATCTTGGACGGATCTATGCCGTACCTTCTGTCATGTCCCAGCCTGTCCTCCACATGCTTTATCAGGCCTTCATTGATCTCAGGGTCATTAAGCCTCTCGCTCAGCTGGCCGATTATGGTCTTTACGATAAATATGTTGGGCCTCTCGTTATGTCCGCCGACATTGTAGACCTCTCCGTCCTTTCCACCCTCTGCCACCATATCGACGGCCTTGCAGTGATCCTCGACGAAAAGCCAGTCCCTGACCTGCATTCCGTCCCCGTAGACGGGAAGGCTCTTATGGTTCTTTGCGTTATTGATCATAAGCGGGATAAGCTTCTCCGGGAACTGCCACATGCCGTAGTTGTTGCTGCAGCGGGTTATGTTGATGGGCATGCCGTAGGTATCGTGGAACGCTTTGACAAAGTGATCCGCGGAAGCTTTGCTGCTGGAATAGGGTGAGTGGGGATTTACGGGAGTGGTCTCCGTAAAGAACCCGTCGGGCCCCAGCGCCCCGTAGACCTCGTCGGTGCTGACCTGGATATATTTCTTTCCCTTCTTCCATTCCCTCCCGTCGAGCCAGGCTTCCTTTGCCCTCTGCAGAAGGTTCACGGTTCCAAGGACGTTGGTGTTCACGAATATCTCGGGATTTGCGATGGATCTGTCCACATGACTCTCCGCCGCGAAATTGATGATATAATCCGGATCATATTCACGGATCAGTTTTCTCACCAGTTCTTCATCGCAGATATTTCCATGGACGAATATGTGTCTCTCATCCCCTTCGATATCCTTGAGGTTCTCAAGATTCCCGGCGTAGGTCAGGGCGTCCAGGTTCACTATCCTGATGTCGTCATGCTTTTTCAGCAGATAGTGCACAAATGAAGTTCCGATAAACCCCGCGCATCCGGTACAAAGATAAGTTTTCATTTTGATCTCCATTCCGCCGCCTCAGACAGGCGGCATAAGCAGTATGATCTTCAGCCCGATCGGACTCTGTCCGTCCCGGGCAGTTCACTCTCTTATGGTGTCCGCCATTTCTTTCACTGACTGTATGCAGGTCTCTCTGTCCCTGCACTCCACCATCACTCTCACAAAAGGCTCGGTGCCGCTGGGTCTCAGCACTATCCTGCCCTCGGAACCGAATCTCTCCTCCCACCTCTCCTTTGCCTTCAGGAGAGCCGGGCTGTTCATGGCCTTTTCCTTGTCCGCCACCTTCACGTTCTCCATATACTGGGGAAATCTGGTGATCCCTCCCGTAAGGCTTGAAAGTGTGGTCTTCTTGTTCTCAAGTACGTTCATCACCTGGATGGCGGTGAGTATGCCGTCTCCGGTGGTAGCAAACTTATTGAAGATCACGTGTCCGGACTGTTCTCCCCCTATGGAATAACCGTGCTCAAGCATCTCCGCGGACACGTATTTGTCGCCGACACTGACCTGTACGTTCTTTATCCCCTTCTCTTCAAGGGCCTTGGTGATGCCCATGTTGGTCATGACCGTGGTGACCACGGTATCCTTGCTGAGCATTCCCAGCTCCTTCAGGTAATTCCCGCAGAGATAAATGATCATATCCCCGTCAACGATCTCTCCCTTTTCGTCAACGGCAATGCATCTGTCCGCATCCCCGTCAAAGGCAAAGCCCGCGTCCAGGCGCTCGCTCTTCACGAGCTCCTGTATCCTCTCCGGATGGGTGGAGCCGCAGTCAACGTTTATGTTGTATCCGTCCGGTCTGTCATTTATCACCTTCACGTCAGCCCCAAGGAGTTCGAAAGCATTCCGCGCGATCATAAATGAAGCCCCGTTGGCGCAGTCAAGACCGACCCGATAGCCTCTGAGGGAAATGTTGGTGCTGGACGCCAGGTAACCTATGTATTTATTTCTGCCCTGAATGAAATCGCTGCACTTTCCGACCCGGGAATGGTCCGCCAGTTCTATCTCCGTCTTCCCGTCTATATACTCCTCGATCTTCTCCAGGATATCCTCCTTCATCTTGAAGCCGTCGGAGTCGATTATCTTTATGCCGTTATCGGAATAAGGATTGTGGCTGGCGGTGATCATTATCCCGAAATCATATCCGTTCACCCTTGTCACGTAGGCTACGCTGGGAGTAGTGGTCACATGGAGCAGGTCCACATGGGCCCCCGTGGAGGTGAGCCCGGCCACCAGCGCGTACTCGTACATATAGCAGGAACGCCTGGTATCCTTTCCGATGACACAGCGGGGTACCTGCCCGTTTCTGGAGAAATACCATCCCAGGAACTTCCCCGTCATCACCGCATGATCCACGGTCAGGACGTCATTTACCCTGCCTCTGAAACCGTCTGTACCAAAATACTTCATCCTATGCTCTCTTTCCCTGTCTAAAGTCCTTAGAGGACCGTTTCCATCCCGACCCTGTAGGGCTTCATTCCCATGCTTTCGTAAAACTTCATGGCCCCGGGATTGCAGCTCCACACGTTCAGCGTCACGTGATAGCAGGATATGGAGCGGGCAAATGAGACCGCATGGTCGTACAGCTTCTTTCCTATGTGGCGTCCCCTTGCATTTTCATCCACACAGATATCGTCAATATAAAGGGTTTTCACGCATGTCAGCACATGGTTTTCCTGCTGCTCCTGAATAATGCAGAACGCGTGCCCCAGAACCTTTCCGTCCCCGTCCACGCACACAAAAACAGGGGTTTCATCATCCTTAAGGATCTCAAGGAGTTCATCCTCCGTATATTTGGTCGCGGGCCCTTTAAAAAGGTCCGGCCTGCCATTGTGGTGGACCATGTCGACCTGCACCAGAAGGCTCATGATCCCTGGTATATCCTGTGCAGCCGCTCTTCTGATCTCTTCCAAAATCCTTCCTTTCCGGTCCGTCAATCCCGAAAGCGCGATCGGCCGGAGACTCCCTGCCCGATCCGGCAACGCCGCTTTCATCCCGCGCTCCGCGCCCGATGACGTGCATTCACCATATGCCCGGATCCGCGTGCAGGCACGCATCCAAGCGCATGGCTCATCGCGGGCGCAAAACAATGCCCACTTTCAACAGTTACTCAAGCATATTATACAGGAGGAAGACAGAAGTGTCAAAAAGACGGGGCGCTCTCACATCGTCCGGTCTATGTGCATGCCGGTAAATGAGACCAGTGCGATATCCTTTCCCAGATCGTCGGTGATCATGACCTCATAAAGGCAGCTGGTACGCCCCTCCTTTATGAGCTTTGCCTCGGCGTACAGAACGGTCCCCTTTGACATGGAGAGGAAATTCGCCTGTCCCACCAGAGAGACCGTAAGCTTTTCTTTATCGAAATTCGACGCAACGGCAAAGGCGAAATCGGCGAGAGTGTAAATACATCCCCCCATGACGCCGCCGAAAGCGTTCCGGTGTTCCGACCCGAGCCTCATGCTGCATCTGCTGTAATTATCGCCCACTTCCTCTATCACCGCGCCCGATTGCTTCGTCGCATACAGATCCTTTGAAAAAACTTCTCTTGCTCCTTCAAGCCTGTCCATGATACTCCCCTCTTCCGATAATTTCATCCAAGCTTACTGTGAAGGTACTTGAGCAGATTGTCTCTCGCGGAAGACTTGAGGATGTATCCGTCCGGTCTCAGGGACATCACCCGCTCCACGGCCTCCTTTGTGCCTACGCCTGTGAGGAAGATCACGGGTATGCTTGCCGTGGCGGGTTCCTGTCTCAGCATCTGAAGCACCTGCGGTCCGTCCACCACCGGCATCTCATAGTCCAGCAGTATCATATCCACCGGATTCTTCAGGAGGAATGTGATGGCCTGCATTCCCGCCGTCACTATGCTTGTCTGGTACTCGTCCCTGATCCATTCACGGATCATCTTTGCGTAGGCCGGGTCGTCATCCACTATCAGTATCCTTTTCTTCGCACCGACAACGGGCTTTCCCTCTATAACGCTGTCTATGGCGGCGTTCAGGGCATCCGTATCAACGGGTCTGTTGAGCCATGCATATTTCGAGGCCGATGGCAGTTTTTTGAAAAGCTCCGACTGATCCTTGGCTTCACCGATAAGGATCAGGTTCTTGCCGCTCTTCTCCACCTGTCCGATCACGTAGGACATCCTCTCCAGCACGTCCAGCTTATCCGCCACATCTCCCGGCAGATACAGGATAAAGATGTTCGTGGAACCCGACAGACCCCTTATCTTTTCAAAGCCATCCGTGAGGACAGTGACATTATGCCCCTCGTCATTCAGTTTCCTCTCAATGCCCTTGACCACGACGCTGTACTGAAGGACCACGATGACGATGTTCAAAATCCCGTTGTACATTAATAAAACCTCCCAGCATTCCCTTACGCCCGGGCTGCCACACCTTTCCGGGCATTACGAAAGACTATTTTATAACAGGAGTCCGATTTATTCAATCCATGCCCTTTGCCACCGCAGCCTCCGCTTCCCTCTGGATATCCGGATCGTATGATAGCATGGGCGTAACGTCCTTTCCTCTGATCCTTCTGCCGGTGTAGTTCCCGGTGAGACGGATCAAAAGCGGTATATGCACCACCACCCCTATCAGGTTGGGGATCATCATAAGGCCGTTGAAGGTGTCGGAAATATCCCAGGCCAGGTTGGATTCCATCACTGCCCCGAAAACGATCAGAACTATGAACACAAAGCGGTAGATCCTTCCGCAGGTGACTCCCAGCAGGTATTCCATCACCTTTGCGCCGTAATAGGACCAGCCCAGCACCGTTGTGAAAGCAAAAAGGGTGATGGACATGACCACGAACCACTCTCCCGGTTTTCCGAGAACCTCTCCGAAAGCCCTTGCCACAAGCGTGGCGTCGTTCACGCCCTCATTTACAAGCCCGGTCTCCAGGTCTATGGCTCCGGACCCCAGCACCACCAGAGCCGTCATGGTGCATATGACAAAGGTGTCCAGAAACACTTCCGCTATCCCCCATAATCCCTGTCGCACCGGTTCCCTCGCGCAGCTGTTGGAGTGGACCATGACGGAAGATCCGAGTCCAGCTTCATTTGAAAAGACGCCCCTTTTGCAGCCGTTCTTTATGGTGTTAAAGGCCACCTGCACCGCAGTGCCCGCAACTCCGCCCCTGATGGCGGCAGGTCCCATGGCGAACCTGAAGATGGAACCGAAGATGGCGGGGAGTTCACGTACATGGAACAGGATCATGATTAGGCATCCGAGAATGTAAGCCACGGACATAAAGGGTATCAGTTTTTCGGATACGGCGGCAAGGCGTCTGAATCCCCCAAGGATGATGACGGCAGCGGTGATCATCAGGACCAGGCCTATGAGCCAGTTGACTTTGGGCGCTCCCATGAACATGCCGAAGTCCACATCGGAGAGAAAAGCAGACTCGAAATTCAGGGTGATCTTATTGATCTGTCCCATATTTCCGATGCCGAAGGAGGCCAGGGCGGTAAATACGCAGAAAAGCACCCCCAGCAGTTTGCCGAGCCATTTGCAGTTCTTCATCGAGCCGAGCCCGTCCTCCAGGTAATACATGGGTCCGCCGGACCAGGCCCCCTCGGAATTGCGCCGGCGATAATACAACCCCAGCACGTTTTCGGCGTATTTCACCATCATCCCGAAAAAGGCCGCGATCCACATCCAGAGGACGGCCCCCGGTCCGCCCAGACAGATGGCGGTGGACACTCCGGCTATATTTCCCGTTCCGATGGTGGCGCAGAGCGCCGTACAGAAAGCCCGGTACTGCGACAGCGCGCCGGCGTCATTGATGATACGGCCACTGTCCCGCATGACACCGAAGGTCATGGAAAACCAGTGCCTGATATGCCTGATCTGGAAAAATCCGGTGGCAAGCGTGCATATAAGCCCCGTGCCCAGGAGCAGGGAAAGCCCGAAGGTCCCCCAGGCAAAGCCGTTTACCGCATCATTTATCCTGATGACATTTTCCATGCTTTTCGGATTATCCCACGATCTCGCAGTACACCAGTGTCTGGTTTACAAGCTGGTAAGCCACCTCCCCGAAAGTGACGGGGCCGGTGTACGGAGGAGTCTTCTTTCCGTTCAGATCCCCGTACAGATAATTCAGTATGCAGTTGCAGGAGAAGAAAGGATCCCGGGCGCCCGCGGCGTCGATCCTGTTCTTGAATTCCGTGGCGTAATCCTCCACCTTAACGGCAAAACGGTACTCCACATCCCGGAATACGGGGGCGTAGAAACTCACCCTGCCGTTTTCGATGCTCTTTATGGAGGTATTGATATAAGCGCCATTATAATCCGCCACCAGCGGCATCCTTGTGTCGATCCCCTTCTTTTCGATGTAATCTGCGAAGGCAACCTCCTGGCCGTTTACCTTGCATTTGATCACGCTGAGTTCGTTATCATTGAACTTTATCACGGGATCCGTCTTGTCATCGGTGAAAATGTTGATCAGATTGATCATGGCGGTCTTCCCTTCTGGAAGCTTAATATACATGACTACGGCTTTGTCGGTGTAAGACTCTCCCGTGGTCCCGTCATACACCTTTATCCGTCCGTTCTCGCCCTCTTCCAGATCGGCGCCGGCGATCCACCCCAAGACGGGATGCATCAGGAGTTCCTCCACATCGGGAGCCTCCTTTGAATACTTTGCGAGGACTTCGGAACCGTAGGGCATTATGATCATTGTAAGTCCGTTGTCATAACACTCCTCCACGATCTGAAAGACGTTGTATTTTCCGTAGGTCGCCACCCTTACCTCCTCGGCGAAGGGGAGTTCGCTCACAAACAGCCTGTCCTTGTCGAATGCTCCGCCCTCTTCGCTGATGAAATAAGGCGTCGTCCCCCCTATCCAGTTTCCCTTGGGAAGCCGGCTCAGCAGGGAATCATCACCCGCTATGTGAAGTTTCTTTCCTTCGTTGATCAATGCCGATGTTTCTTCAAGTGTGATAAGCATTTTCATTCCTCCTTCCGGAACCTCATCACGCGGGATCAAAGCGCGGTGATATTTGCGAGGTCAACCTTTGCAACAATGGGATACTTCTTCAGAAACGCCTCCATGTCGGTGAGACACGAATCAAGACTTCCCGGATCCGCCTGAAGCTTCTTCTGAAGTTTCGAGATCATCATGTTGAATGCAAGATTAGTGGAAGTATACTTGATCTCCCCCTTCAGGATCTTCGTGATCTTTTCCTGTGCAACAGCATCCATATCAGCTCCTCCTTTTTATCTTCCCAGTTCTTCCTTTATCCCGTCATAATCGAAATTCCCGGCTTTTTCACGTATCCGCTTGAATTTCTCCCTTTCGCCGGCAGGGATCGAATACCCCTCTATCTCCTCCATGATGCTCTCCAGCATATCGCAGTCCATCGCGTCTGCGGCCTCACTCAGGCCTTCGTATATGCTTTCGATAAGGAACTCATCAGCTTCCGGTCTGTCGTCTTCTCCGGAGTCTTCCGCTTCCTCCGAAAACAGCTGGGTCAGGTCCTCCCTGAGCTTCATATATTTCTCCATGACAGGAGCGTGATGCTCCTTAATGTAAGAAATATCATCTCCCTTTCCGGCGTCTTCCAGCAGTTGGGCGTTTTCTCCGAGATCGAGAGCGCCGATGAGCCTCGCTGAACTTTTAAGGGCGTGGATCTTGATGGTATAGTTCTGCCAGTCCTCCGACGAGTAGAACCTCTCCAGTTCCTCGTGCTTTTCATCTATGGAATCGTAGAATATCTTCAAAACGGTCTTAAACGCGCTCTCAGACCCGCTGTTTTTGATCGCGGCATCCGTATCGATGCAGGTGAGGGCTTTATACCAGGGCTCCTCTTTTGGGTCTTCCGCCGGAGCTTCGGGGGCGGCCGGCATCTCCTGCACGTCGGCGCCGGACTCCTCCGTCCCGTCCGCGGAAACGTCCGTCACGGCTTCCTCCTGCATTTCATCATCTTCCCGGAACTCTTCTTCAGATTCTTCATCAGAGCCTGTCTCCCCGGATCTCATCGATGCAAGCGAACTCTCGATGTAAGAAGCGATGTTATAGGTTTTATTTGACTTAAGGAAATACAGTATGCCGAAAGTGCCGGGCCCGCAGTTGGAGGATATGGCTGCAGAAGCCTGCTGGAAAACCACATGTTCGAAATAGGCGATCTTCCGGATCTCCTCCTCGATCCACCTGAGCGTGTCCTCGGGAATGTCCACATAGGTAATGAACACAACGTCGGAATCGGGAATGGTATCCATCGGTATGGCGCTGCTGATGTATTTCTTGTAGGCTCTTCTGGTCCTGCCCAGCCACACTCCCCCGATCCCGGCCCTGTCGTTACGGATCCTGAGTGAGGGATGCAGGTTCAGAGCCTCGGCGATCCTGTGGATCCTCTGACTCACCAGGCCTTTTTGGGCCATGTATCTGGTGGTTTCTATGACAAAGCTGCACTTCAGACGGCGCTTCACCGTTTCAAGCTCGGAAATGATATCCTTGACCGGCAGATTCTGCTGCATCAGCTTACGGCCGATAAGCACCAGAAGTCCGGTGGAACTTGAAAGGCATTCCGAATTGATGACCGTCACATTGTCAAAGGATTTCGCCGCTTCGCAGGCAATGGCGTATTCCCCGCTCATGCTGGTGGTTATCGCTATATGTATCAGATAGTGGGCTTTCTTCAGCTGATTTACGAAGAACTCCGTATAAGCCGCCTCATCGGGCGGCGACGAGACTGCATCCTTCCCCTGACTGATATGGCTTGAAAGCTCCGATGCATCCACCTGAACGCCGTCCTTGAACACTCCCTCATCGGTATGAATGACAAAAGGTATGATGGGTATGTTCAGTTTCCTGATAACGGGATCCGGGAGATCGCACATGCTGGAGGATGAAATGATCACAGGCAGCTTCTCCGCATATCTCTCCGAGGCCTGAATATCTTCATTGTCATCCAGCAGTTCGTTTCTCAGAATGACCTTTTCCCTGGAGATATGACTGATCAACATTTCTTCCATCGCCTCTCCGGAAACGGGCTTCACAAGATATCCGTCAAAGCCTGCCTGATTGTACAACTCCCTGTTTTCGCTGCCGGCGTTGGCCGTCAGGATCACCACGGGGGTGTTTCTGTTAAGCCCCCCCTGCTGCTCCCTCAACAGTTCAAGACATTTGATGCCATCCATTCCCGGCATGAGATGATCCATGAAGATAACGTCATAGTGAGCTTTCTGGCTCATTTCAAGCGCGGCCTTTCCGCTGATAGCCGTATCGATGCTCATATCCGTATCCTCAAGAAGCCTCTTTTCGACCTCCAGATTCAGTTCATTGTCGTCAACGATCAGTATCCTGACTTCGGGAGCGAGGAAACTGCTTTCATAGGCGCTCTTCCTGACCACCTGCTGGTTATGTATGTTCAGCTCCCCGACCCTGCTGTGGTCGGACACCACCTGCTTCAGCATCACGGTAAAAGTAGATCCTTCGCCGTACACACTATTGACTGTTATGGAGCCGTCCATCAGCTCCACCAGCTGCTTCACGATGCTGAGCCCGAGACCGGTGCCTTCTATGTGCCTGTTCTTGCCCTCGTCGACCCGTTTAAAAGCATCGAACAGATAGGGCTGATCCTCTTTTTTTATTCCCATTCCCGTATCGTAGATCGATATCAGGAGTTCGACTTTGTCATCATCCAGATCCCTGCTTTCAATACGTAGTCCCACGTGGCCTTCCTTCGTGTACTTGACCGCATTGTTCAGCAGGTTTATCATCACCTGCTTGATCCTGACCTCATCGCCGTACAGCACGGAGGGGACTTCCGGATCCACGCTCACTTCAAATTCCAGACCTTTGTCATGGGCTCTGAGCCAAAGCATGTTCACGATCTCCGACAGCATATCCCCGACCCTGTAGTCCACGGGAACGATATCCATGCTCCCCGCTTCTATCTTCGAGAAATCAAGTATGTCGTTGATCAGGGCCAGCAGCATTTTCCCGGCGCCCTGTATCCCGGAGGCGTCGCGGACGATGTCATCCGATGCGCTCTGATCTCTTAAGATGAGTTCATTGAGTCCCAGTATGGAATTTATGGGAGTGCGGATCTCATGGCTCATGCTGGAGAAAAAGCGGTTCTGGGACCGGGTAAGCTCCTCGGCCCTTTCGGCTTCCTTTTTCGCGCGCTCGTTTTCGTCTTTGAACAGCCGTCCCTGAGCCCAGGTCATGACGTAGCACAGTATCCCCACCAGTATCAGGGATAAAAACGAATCCGCGTAATACTGTTTCTCGGAATGAGGATATTGTTCTATCAGGGGAAGCCTGTAATATGCCGCCAGATAAAAGAACATGGATAAGACAGTGATCATAGCGAACATTATGTTCCGCCATCTGCCTTTCAGCACCAGTCCCACGTACATATAGGCGAAGATGATCCAGATCACCCCGCCGCCTCTGAGCCCTCCCCCGTAGAAAAATAATGCGGGGAGAACGAATAACACAAGCCCCACCACTATGATCCGGACAGCCAGATCGAGCCTGTCTATGCGAAGGCAGGTCAGGGCGATTACAGGGACCAGCACCACCGTCACCGCCAGCGTCGCGATCTCCATGAAGTTTTCGCCCACAAAGATATCACCTATCATGGCGATGAACACCACCACCTCCGACATGAAGGTCAGA
>JAEELB010000197.1 GCA_016288705.1 Lachnospiraceae bacterium
AGGATTGTCCCGGATTTTCAACCACGTTGTCATGAAGGATCCTTCAAAAGAGTGCCGATGATACGGGACATGTGGCACTTACAGGGATGTTACGGTTCACAGTTCGATAAAGCAATGATCTCACCAAAATAATCATTCCAACAGAATACGTCAAAACAGGAATAAATGACGGATCACCGGGGTATCTCATTGTTCTGTACAAGATCCTCAGCGAGTGTTACAATGCCTTTAATGAAACACAGACTTATGGCGCATGCCACGTTCTGTTCGATCAGGAGGTACCGCCAGGGATTATCTCCCGATACTGCCTGTTTACGTGAAACTATAAACAAAAACAGCCTTTCGGCCGGGTGGTGGGAGAAAACGGAGGCCGTTATGGGAGACGATGTTTTAAAATCATAGATCAGAAAAGCTCTTCAAGCGGAGGTATCGTCTATTTTATTTCCCGATCAGAGAGGTGGAGAAATGAGAAACAGAAGGTTAATATCATTACTCATTGCTTCTTTGTTTCTACTTGAATTACTGCCTGCAAGGACATTTGCAAAAGACATTAATAAAACAGTGACCAGCACGTTGGGCCAGGATTCGGAGACTACACTCTCCCTTCAGGTCGGGGATACTGCAAGGCTTACATATACCGGACCTACCGGCAAATACGACTGGTCTTATGGCTATTACGATAAAGGCTGGAGATTCACAACCGTGAGCGGCGCAGGCACTGTTGAAACCGATTATATGAAGATCGCGAGATTCGGCACATCCTCAACCATTGTCCCAAAGAAGGAGGCAAGGCTGCTTGTCATGTACAGCAGCTATGAATACGATACAAGATGGTATATCGATGTAGCCAATAACAGCGGGAATTATGTGGTGACCTTCAAGCCTTCCGGAGGAAAGATCAGCGCAGGCTATGATTCCTTCAAGCTCGTGGCGAAGGGTGATGTATACGGAGAACTGCCCCCGGCAGAAAAAAAGGGATATATCTTTGATGGCTGGTACACGCAATATGACGGGGGAGAAATTGTTACGCCGTCTACCGTTGTGTCCGCACAGTCTGATCATAACCTGTACGCACACTGGAAGGATGCTCCCTTCGAATCGTTGAGGCTCGATCCCAATGACGGAAGCGTGTCTCCGGAAACCGTTGAGATCATAGGCGGAAGAGAGTATTGGAACCTGCCTGTTCCCGAACGAAAAGGGTATATTTTTACAGGATGGTACACGAAAAAGGAAGGCGGAGGAAACAGGATAGGTCTGTATGATATATTTGAGCCGGATGAGGTGAAGACCCTGTACGCCCACTGGATAGAGGCGGTAGAAGGAACCCTCAGCGACAATATTTATTACAGGATAGAAAATGCCACTCTGACAGTTTCCGGAAACGGATACATGGCGCCTCCCGAATACAACTATTACCCCTGGACTCCGTACAAAGATGTCATCATGAGAGTCGAGATCGAAGATGGAGTGAAGAGTATAGGCGACGAGGCTTTTTATGCTTATCCGATACTGGAGGAAGTGATCAGCAGATCGAAACTGGATTACATTGGTAAAAGAGCCTTTAATGAGTGTCTGGAATTGAGATATGTGGATGTCTCCGGGGGACTGAAGGAGATCGGAGACTATGCCTTCAGTGCGTGCAGATTCCTGGCTTCGATCAATATGTCCGAGGATCTCCAGACTATCGGAAAGAAAGCGTTTTCCGACAGCAGTATGGAGAGCATCGTTATCCCTGACAGTGTGACTTCCATAGGGGAGAGAGCCTTTGAGCACTGGTTTGAAGTGTTTCTCGTGATGCCCGCGGGGATTGAGAGGGTAGAAGCTGAATGCCCCTATTTGGACGGACAGGCTCTGGGGATCGTAGCTTTCCCCGGATTAAAATATTTTGCGCATGATTCTTATCTGAATATATATTCCCATAACGATTTTGAGATGAAAGGCGAAAATGCCGATAAAAGTGTTCTGGGGGAGGATGAATATTTTATCAATCTGAATGCCAATGGCGGAACCGTATGGCAGGATGACGACAGATACACTTTTACGGTAGGAACTAAAGACGAAGTATATCCCGTGCTGAAAGAGCCTGAACTGATATTGAGCAGTTACCGGAATTATTCCGGGCTTAAATTCGCCGGTTGGTTTACCGAAAGGGAAGGCGGTACCCGGGTGATAGGCGGCGTGACAAAACTTACAGTGAACCGTGATCACACGCTGTACGCGCATTGGGATATGAAAGGGATCGACGATGACCCGGATACCCCTGTAAACCCTGATGACCCCGATACTCCTGTAAATCCTGACGACCCCGATACTCCTGTAAATCCTGACGACCCTGACGGCCCGGACGACCGCTTTGATGATCATGGCAATCCGGTCTCCAAATATGTCGAAGGACAGTCGGGTCTTGATCCGGTACTGAATATCATCGGCGGGAAAGCATATATGGTGAAAGGCCAGTCTTACAGGCTTTCCTCGGATGAAACCTGGACTTCGAGCGATAACGGCACAGTGAAGATCAGCGGAAAGTACAATGCAAAAGCCGTGAAGGGTGGCACTGCAAAGCTCACCGGAAGTGCCGGGACAGTGTATGAGGCCCGGGTGGCAGAGCCTTTGTTGGAAAAGAAAAAGACCCTTGTCATAGGAGAGAATGCGAAGCTTGAATTAAAAGGACTTGACGGATATGAGGATGATTATGCTCTTACGTGGACCACGGATGATCCGCGGGTCGCGAAGGTGGGCAACGGGGTGGTATACGCCACTGGGAAGGGAAAAACAAAAATAACCCTCTGGATAAATGGCAAGTCGTACACCTGTCAGGTGCAGGTCAGGGACAAATATACTGTGGACGCTTTTGAGGGTACAGTGAAGCTTGCGCCGAATCAGACCGTTCAGGTAAAGTACTCCGACGGCTTTAAGGTAAAGGATGCAGTCTGGAGTTCTTCCCGTTCATTGAAAACCGTCATGAAAGGCAAAAAGGTCAGTTATTATCATGACGACGTGGTGAAGATAACGCCTAACGGAAAAATAACCGCAATAGGGAGCGGGAGCACGGATCTGACCGTGGAAAATAACGGAGTGACCAAAAACTTCAAGGTGACGGTCATGAATATAGGGCAGCAATGCCTGTATCTGAATTACGGGGCGTTTACGTCCGTTAAGTATGATCTGGTGAAAACAAGCGGGGAGACTGCCGCTTTATGGAAGAGCAGCGATCCTTCCGTGGCGCAGGTCAGTAATAAAGGCAAGGTGAAGGGCAACAAGCCGGGGAAGGCCACTGTCACCTGCGGGTACGACCCTTGCGGGACGGGGAACGGATTCAGTTACAGCACCGTCCTGTATGTGGAAGATCCATCCCTGGAGGTATATGACGGGTTGGAAGCCACCGGGAAAGGGTATGCCCTCTCCCTCGACCGGGGCGCAAAGTACAGGATAAAGGTAAATAATGTGTTTCAAAATACGGTGTTCAAGAGTAATAAAAACGCTGTTGCTTTTGTGGACGAAGCCGGAGTGATATATGCAAGGGGGCAGGGAAAGGCTGTTTTAAGCGCAAAAGTAAACGGGAAAAAACTGAACATAACCGTGACTGTGGGTCAGTAGCCGCGGTTGCGGATATATTAACAGCATAACGGACAGTCTATATGATCGGAAACGATGAATTATGTCCGTTGGGAAGACGGGACTTCAGGTATCACGCATAATGAAAAAGGAAAAAAAGACCATTACTTACGATGAACTGATAAAAGGAAAGGAATTCAGGGATTACGCGGAGGAGACGGAATACATACTCGGGCTCATAGAGGCGGGGAGGATCAGCCCGGTAAAGGCATCCGGCACAAACGGAAAGAAACCGGCTATGTTTTGCCGCTATCATCTTTTGGAGGAGAAATGCGATCATTCGGAACTCCTTGATGAAGTCAGATTCCGGCTTTCTCCCCGTATAAGCCCGGACCACTATCTGAAACATCCCGAAGTGTACATAACGGAACGCTCATGGGTGCTGCCCCTCAGCAGATGGCTTTCGGAAAACAACGGTAAGGACATAACGGAATTGTCCGTAAATGAGAGGAGTTTTGAGATCTGGAGCAGGGAGAAGTTCCTTTCCGGAAAAAAGGAAGGGAGCGTAAGCTCTGCCGATATTCTGAAGCATTGCGGCATTACAATGGAAGATCTGAAGGTCTACAGGACGGCCGAACCCTTTTCATATTATACCCTGACATCCGACACTCCGCAGACCGTATTGATACTTGAAAACCTTGATCCTTTCTATGGAATGAGAAAATATCTTCTTGAGGGAAATAAAACCATTGCCGGGGTGGAGACAGGCACACTCGTGTACGGTGGCGGAAAGAGGGTAGTCAGCAGCTTCAGGGATTTCGAACTGTCCGCCGAACCCTATCTGTGCTGCGACGAAAACCGTTTCCTGTACGCCGGGGATCTGGACTATGAAGGCATAGGGATCTATGAAAGTCTGTGCCTGGCAAATAAGGACAAAAGGAAGATAGAACTCTTCACCGATTACTACAGACTGATGCTGAACAAAGCCAAAGACATAAACGAACCTCTCCCGCCCATGAAGGAAGGGCAGAACGAAGTGAGCGGAGGTTCATTTTTCGGATATTTCAGCAAAAGCGAGAGAAAGGCTATTTTGAAAATACTGGAAGAGGGGCGGTATATTCCTCAGGAGATACTGACGGTCCGGGACTACGGAAGGGGAGCCTGAAAGCTATTAATATATGCAGTACGATTTTTTGAAGAATTTTCCCAAAAGAATGAAAAATGCCGGACTGTTCGGAGTTCTTACGCAGAACATCGTCTACAAGGTTCAGCGGTGGAACAGGTTTCATCTGGAAACCTCGGACGAACAGATAAATCTCGTCTTTTCCGTGATGCTGTTTTTGATGGAGTATTCACTTAGAGAACAGCCCTGTACCGTGGACGATGTGGCCGTGTTTGTGGACACTGTGTGCGCCACTGATCTTGGGAAAGGCCTCACCTTTGACGAAAGCAGAGATCTCGCGGATTTCATTGTAAACACGATACTTTCCAATGACGGCGAGCAAATGGAGTTCAGAGGCTTTGACTTTGAGAACAATGCATACACGGTCATCCCCATCAGATATGTTTCAAATGAAGTGGTTTACCTTGAAGGTGAGGTAAAACGCACTTCCTACCATCTGACCGATGACGGATATAACCTGTTGCTGTCGACTCTTGAGATCGAAAGCAACATGCGCCTTACAGTTCAGGAACTCCTTTTCCGCCTTCAGATGGAAAAGCAGGACTATGACCGCGCCGTGGACACGGTCAAAGATATCTTTGACACCATCCGCAGACAGCTCCAGCGTATAAGGGAGGCTATGGTCCGGGTCAGGCGCAATGCACTGAATTATTCGGTGGCCGAATACGAAACCATAGTTCACGAAAATCTGGATTCCCTTACGGATACCAGCAGGAGGTTTGAGTCCTTCAGGGAACTGGTGGCCAGAAGAAGGGCGGAAATAGACGAGATCAGGATAAATGAGAGAAACCTTTCGGAGGAAGAGACCAGAAATCTCAAGGATCTTGGAGTGATAGGGACATATTTGGACAGGGTGATAGAGGAGCACCAGAAGATACTGCAGGGGCATTTTGAATTGAAAGCCTTGTATACCAGAGAATTGGAAAATCTGTCCAGAGTATCACAGATACGCAGGTTTTCTTTCAGAGAGAAGATTTATGAGCCTGTGCTGAAAGATCCGGAGATCCTGAGGGAAATGGGGGAAATATTGTCACCTCTGTTCAGGGGTGATCCGGATAAAACCTATAATGTCGCGACGGCCGCTGCCCTCCAGCGTCCAATGAGAAGCCGCAGGGACGAAGAGGTGACGGAGGAAGTGGATCTTGACACGGAGGAATGGGAAAGGGAGCAGGAGAGACTCAGGAAGGAAAAGCAGCAAAAATACGAAACGTGTCTGAAATTCATTCTGGAAACGGCTGTCGAAAAGGGAGAGATCAGTCTCTCGGAAATAAAGCAGATGCTGGCGGAAAGACCCGAAGATACGAAAAAACTGATCCCCGGCATTGACATTTTCAAGGAAGTGATGGTGGAACTGATCAAGAGTTCCGAACTGGATGTGGCGAAGCTCCGCAAGGAACGGAGTATGAGCTTTGTGGAAACGGAAGGCGGATTTGCTGTAAATGTGGCGGTCCTTGAACTGCTGGATGTGATCAGTGGGGGAGATAAGGTCGGACTTATCAGGATATTTAAGAACGGCAACGGAAAGGTGACCTTTGAAGATATAGAGGCCGAGGATGGAACACTGAGAAATATCCGCTGCACCGAAGTGAAGATATCGGTGACTCGGGACAATGGAGAACCGGACTCCGGGGGATGA
>JAEELB010000198.1 GCA_016288705.1 Lachnospiraceae bacterium
AGCAAGGTGCTGTATGACCGTTACCCCGGGATGACCGAGGGGGAACTTTCCAAGAAAAGGGCTTCCATGGTCTGCGAGCCGGCTCTCGCTTTCTGCGCCAGAAATCTGAGCCTTCATGAATTCGTCAGGCTCGGCCGCGGCGAGGAACTGGGGAACGGAAGGGCCAGGGATTCCATCGTGTCGGACGTAATGGAAGCTGTCATAGGGGCTGTGTACATCGAAGGCGGGTTTGAGGAAGCAAGCAGACTTGTGATAGAAACGGTCATGAGCGGCGATGAGGACAGGAGGGCGTTTTACGACGCCAAGAGCGTGCTTCAGGAATATGTGCAGCAGAGATCCACAGGCACTCCCGAATACAGGGTGATAAGGGAGACCGGTCCCGATCACGCAAGGGTCTTTGAGTGCGCTGTTTATGTGGATTCCGTCATGATGGGAACCGGGAAGGGCAGCAGCAAAAAAGCCGGAGAACAGGCGGCTGCCTTTAAAGCATTGGAAAAATTAAAGAAACATGTATCTTAAAAGTATAGAAGTTCAGGGTTTTAAATCATTCGCCGACCGAATAGTCCTTAAATTCAACGACGGTATCACCGGTATCGTCGGACCTAACGGCAGCGGAAAATCAAATGTGGCAGATGCGGTGAGATGGGTTCTCGGGGAGCAGAGGATCAAACAGCTCCGGAGCGAATCCATGACCGATGTCATTTTCTCGGGCACGGAGATCAGAAAGCCTATGTCCAGTGCCTTCGTTTCCATTACCTTCGACAATTCGGATCACGCTCTTCAGGTGGATTATGATGAAGTCACCGTGTCCCGCCGTCTGTACAGATCGGGAGAGAGCGAATACATGATCAACGGCTCCAACGTGCGTCTGCGCGATGTAAACGAGCTGTTCTACGATACAGGCATTGGGAAGGAGGGCTACTCCATCATCGGTCAGGGACAGATAGACCGTATCATGTCCTCCAGACCCGAGGACCGCAGGGAACTCTTTGACGAGGCCGCCGGGATCGTCAAATACAAGGTCAGAAAGAATGCATCCGAAAAGAAGCTCGAGTCTGAAAAGCAGAACAGGCTCAGGGTGACCGATATTCTGAATGAGCTGGAGAACCAGAGAGCACCCCTTGAAAAACAGGCCGATAAGGCCAGAAAGTACCTGGACAAGAGAGAAAAACTCAAGAACCTTGAGGTGAATGAATTCCTCGAGGAAAGCAGGACCAATCTCGAAGAGATAGAGAAACTGAAGAACCAGGCCACCGTGACCGAACAGGATCTGGAGACTTCGAAGGCCGATTACGAGGGGGCGAAGAAAGAATACGACAAGGTGGAGATCCGTATCGCGGAGCTGGACCGGCAGATCGAGGAAGACAGGAACGCCCTGTCGAACGGAAGCCTTACCGCAAGCCGTCTCGAGGGCGAGATAAATGTGCTGCGTGAAAAGATCAGGGCCTCCGAAGGCAACAGGCAGCATTTCGAAGAGAGGATATCCCAGATCAGGGGAGATCTGGACGGACTTAAGGCGCAGGAGGACGAAGCCAGGGAAAGGCGGGACGAAGCCAGGGAAAGCCTTGACGCTCTCAGCGAAGAGAGCGGGAAGGCGGCTGAGAGACTCTCCGGGATCCAAAAGGAAATGGATTCCGAAAATGAGAGATCCGAAACCCTGAACGCCGGCGTTATCGAACTTCTGGGAAAAAGAGCGGATATCAAGTCCAGGATAGAAGCCCTAAACGAGCATCTCAGACAGTGCACTGTCCGGGAGTCGGAGATCAACAGCCGCGTGATCCAGACCAGGACTGACGAGGCGGAGATAAAGGGCAGGATAGACAAACTGGTATCCGATTTTGAAAGGATCGGTTCCGAGATCAAGGCAATGGATGCCCGTAAAAAGGAGATCGAGGAGAGCCTTTCCACCTTTAGGGACAGATTGTCCTCCCTGGACAGAAAGCTTACCGAGGCAAGAGCCGCTTACCATCAGGACAGATCCAGACTGGACGCCATGTCCGATATCGTATCCAGGTACGAGGGGTACGGTCAGGGCGTCCGCTTCGTTATGGACAGGCAGAATGAATATCCCGGTATAAAGGGCGCTGTTTCGGATATCATTTCCACGGACAAGAAATATGAGACAGCCATAGAGACCGCGCTGGGAGCCTCCATTCAGAATATCGTTACCGATAACGAGATCACCGCAAGGGATCTGATAAACGATCTGAAGCGCAACAAAGGCGGGCGCGTGACCTTCATGCCCCTGACCAGCATCAAACCCTCCAAGCCCATTAAGGAAAAGGATGCGCTGAGAGAGAAAGGATCGCTGGGAACGGCCGATACCCTGGTGTCCTACGATCCGGAATACGAAAATGTGGCCTCCTCCCTTCTGGGCAGGATACTGGTGGCAGAGGATGTGGATTCGGCTCTCAGGATAGCTAAGAAATATGATTACAATCTGAGGATAGTGACACTGCAGGGAGAACTGCTGATACCCGGCGGATCCATCAGCGGCGGAGCCTACAACAGGAGGGACACCTCCCTCCTCTCGAGAAAGAGGATGCTGGACGAACTCCGGAAGAAGGTAAAGGAAGACGAAAAGAACGCCGAAAAGGCCGCGGAGGATATCGAGAACACCAAGAAAGAGCGCACCCAGATGCGTGAAGAACTGGCGGGACACGATTCAAACCACCAGAAAAAGCTGATCGAGCAGAACACTGTCCGAATGGAGCTTGAAAAGGAGAGGGAGAGACAGAAGTCCAACGAGAACAGCGCAGGAAGCCTTGAGGAAGAAAAACTTACCCTGAAGGAAGAGATCGCAAAAGTAAATAAAGAAAAAGAGGAGGCCGCGGAGGCCCTGGATCTGTCCCGCAAGGAGGAGGAGGCTCTGAACGAGAGCATTAGGGAAAGCGCGGAGAATCTGGCTTCTCTCCGGGAAAAGGAGACAAAGGCAAAGGAAGAGACCGGAGAATTCGAGATAGAGCTCACAAAGAAGAGACAGGCTCTGGAATATGAACAGAAGAACCTGGACAGGATATCCGGAGAATCCGAAAAACTCTCATCTGATCTGAAGGAGGCCGAGGAAAGCCTCAAAGGAAACGAGGACGAGGCCGAGTTCCGCAGGGAATCCATAGAGACCATCAAAGGCACCATAGAGGCTGCCAAAAAGGCCCAGGAGGAAGCGGGAGAGAGACTTAAGGAGAATCAGGAATTAAAGGAAAAACTGGCCGCGGGGCAGAAGGATTTCTTCGAGAGAAGGGAGACCCTGTCAAACAAGATGTCCGGCCTGGACAAGGAACTGCTGAGGCTTCAGAACCGTCTTGAACGCCTGAACGAGGGCATGGAAGAAAAGGTGAATTACATGTGGGACGAGTACCAGCTCACCGTGTCCGAGGCTCAGGAGCTTGACATCGTAAGGAGGAATGACCTTCCGGCCATGAAGAAGGAGATCACCTCTCTGAAAAACGAGATCAGAAGCATCGGCGATGTGAACGTGGGAGCCATAGAGGATTACCGTGTCCTGATGGAAAGGTATAATTTCCTTAAGAAACAGCACGACGACATAATCAAATCCGAGGAAGACCTGAGACAGGTCATAGAAGAGCTTCAAAAGCTCATGACGGAGCAGTTCTCGGAGAAATTTGAAGGGATAAAGAAGGAGTTTGACCGGGTGTTCATACGTCTCTTCGGCGGAGGACACGGCAGGATAGAGCTGACCAATGATGAGGACATCCTGGAATCCGGGATCCAGATCATCGCCCAGCCTCCCGGGAAAAAACTCACGAACATGATGCAGATGTCCGGAGGAGAAAAGGCCCTGACAGCCATCTGCCTTCTGTTCGCCATACAGAATCTGAAGCCTTCGCCCTTCTGTCTCCTGGATGAGATAGAGGCGGCGCTGGATGAGAATAACGTGAATCTGTTTGCTGAGTATCTCAAGAGCCTGGCTGACAATACGCAGTTCATAGTGATCACTCACAGAAGAGGAACCATGGACGGCGCAGACAGGCTGTACGGCATTACCATGCAGGAAAAGGGAGTGTCGGTCATGGTGAGCGTTGACCTGGTAGAAAAGGATCTGAAGTGATGGGATTATTCGACAGGATTAAAGCGGGACTGCAGAAGACGAGACAGGCCGTCGCCGACGGCCTGGGGGATGTGTTCATAGGAGAGGGCGACATTGACGAGGATTTCTACGAACGCCTTGAGGAAACCCTCATCCGCTCCGATATGGGCGCGGAGGCCTCCGAAAGGATCATTGACAAGCTTCGGGACCAGGTGCCGGAGAACCATCTCAGGAGGAGAAAGGACGCCAAAAAGTTTCTTATAAAGGACATCACGGGAGAGATGCAGAATGCTCCCGACGCCTTTGATTTTGAAAAGGAGCGGTCCGTGGTGTTCGTCACCGGTGTGAACGGGGTCGGAAAGACCACTTTCTGCGGAAAACTGGCCTACAAGCTCACCCGGGAAGGAAAGAAGGTGATCCTGGCAGCAGCGGATACCTACAGGGCGGGAGCGGCAGAACAGCTTTCTCTGTGGGCTGAGAGAGCGGGCTGTGATCTGGTCCAGGGAAATCCCGGAGCCGATCCCTCAAGCGTGATATATGACGCTGCGAACGCAGCAATGTCGAGAAATGCAGACATACTCATCTGCGATACCGCCGGGAGACTTGAAAACCGCAGGAATCTCATGGAGGAGCTTAAGAAAATGGACCGGGTCATAGACAAGGTCATGCCCGGAGTAAGGAGGGAGAACCTCCTGGTGCTGGACGCGGTGACCGGCCAGAATGCGGTATCCCAGGCAAAAGGCTTCGCCGGGGTCACGGACCTTACGGGAATAGTCCTTACAAAGCTCGACGGAACGCCAAAGGGCGGCATTGCGGTAGCCATTGAATCGGAACTGAAAGTGCCCGTGAAATACATCGGCACCGGCGAACAGAAGGAGGATCTTGAGAGATTCGATGCGGAGACTTTCGTGAAGGCGATGTTTGCTGATGATACAAGCGAGGAGGTTTCAGAGGATGACTGGTGAGATGCTCTCCCTAAAGGCCTTTGAAGAGGCGGCGGAAACAGTTTCAAAGATAACCGCGGAGACAAAACTGATATACAGTTCGTTCCTTTCGGAGCAGACCGGGAACAGGGTCTATCTCAAGCCCGAAAATATGCAGAGGACCGGCGCCTACAAGGTGAGGGGCGCTTACTACAAGATATCCACCATGTCCCCCGGGGAGAGGGAGAAGGGGCTTATAGCGGCCTCGGCCGGGAATCACGCCCAGGGAGTGGCTTACGCCGCCTCCCGGTTCGGGGTGAAGGCAGTCATAGTCATGCCCACCACCACGCCGCTCATAAAGGTGAACCGCACAAAAGGCTACGGCGCCGAGGTGATACTCAAGGGGGATGTCTACGACGATTCCTGTGAATACGCTTACGAACTGGCGGAGAAAAACGGTTATACCTTTGTCCATCCCTTTGATGATGTGGCAGTAGCCACAGGTCAGGGTACGATCGCAATGGAGATAGTAAAAGAGCTTCCCCTGGTGGACATGATCCTGGTGCCCGTGGGAGGAGGCGGAATGGCTGCGGGGGTCTCGACCCTTGCAAAGCTCCTGAACCCGAATATCAGGGTCGTGGCGGTGGAACCGTCAGGCGCCGCTTCCCTTAAGGCGGCCCTCGAAAAAGGAAAGCCCGTGACCCTCAAGTCCGTGGACACCATTGCCGACGGAACGGCGGTGAAGACTGTGGGGTCTTCCATATTTCCTTACCTGAAGGAGAATATCGATGATGTGATCACGGTGGATGACGAAGAGCTTGTGGTCTCATTCCTCGATATGGTGGAGAACCACAAGATGGTGGTCGAGAATTCCGGGCTCCTCACGGTGGCGGCCCTGAAAAAACTGAAATGCCGGGATCTCAAAATCGTATGTGTCCTCTCCGGCGGAAATATGGACGTCATCACAATGTCCTCCGTTGTGCAGCAGGGACTGATACTGAGAGACAGGATATTCACGGTATCGGTGCTCCTTCCGGACAGACCGGGCGAGCTTCAGAGAGTCGCCGGCGTCATCGCGGCTTCCAATGGCAATGTGATAAAGCTCGAGCACGACCAGTTCGTATCCATAAACAGACACGCCGCGGTGAAACTCAGCATCACTCTTGAGGCTTACGGCACGGAGCATAAGAAGCAGATAGTCGAGAACCTGACCCGGGAAGGCTACAATCCGAAACTTGAAAGGGCTCTGATATAGTGGCAGACCGACCGCGGAAGAAGAATCCTCTCATCCATTCCCTGACGATCACCGTGATCATGTGCATCGTGACTTTTTTCTGTCTCGTTTTTTCAATAGTCGTTCTGGTCCGGTTCAGCCGTCTGAAGGACCGGGCGGCTTCCCTTGAGGAGAGCCTGGCGGCCGAAGAATCTGAGAGCATCCTCCTGACCCCCGAGGAGGCCCAGAAAATGGTGGAGAGGGCTTCCGATTCGGGAGTACAGATGGGAAGGGAGGCGGTGCTCAAGGAACTCAGGACCGCTTTGCAGAACAGGAATGATTTTCTGCCGGTGATAAGGCATCTATACAAGGATGAGCTCATGATCTACGACGGAGGGGTCTACCGTTTCGCGGCTTTGAACAAGAATCTGGAAATGAGCCGCTACGATCCCGGGGATTTCTATACCGGCGGTTCATCAAACCCCGTGTATTCCGGAAGAAACGGTAAAGCTTCTTACGGAGCGGATATCTCAGGCGACACGGCGATCGATTCCTGGGAGGAGCTTTCAAAGGGTAAATCCTTTGTCATCATCAGCATCGGGTATAAGGACGCTTCCGAAGGAAAGGTGGTATTTGACAGGGATTTTGAAAAGAACCTGAAAGAGGCAAAGAAACACGGACTGGCCATAGGCGTAAGCTTCAGATCGGGAGCCGCGGATCCTGATGAGGCCCGGGCTGAAGCGGAGGCGGTCCTTAAAAAGCTGGAGGGCTTCAGGGACGATATCACCTATCCGGTGGTGGTGATCCCCGGAAAGAATTTTGCCTCCGGCAGGGGCGACAGGAGCCTGTCCACCGCCATTTTCAGGAGCTTTTCCGAAAAGGTGCGGGAATCCGGTTTTGTTCCCATGATAGGCGGGGATATTTCGGAGTTCGTCCTGGAAATGGATCTGGCGGGACTCGAGGATATAGATAAATTTGTGGTGGATCACGGGATCAAACCTTATTATCCTTACAGGTATTCCATCTGGCAGTACGGAGGGGGAGAAAAGGACGAGAACGGAAACACGACCCCCGGCCTGGATATCGGTTTTTATGAGTGAAAGCCGGCCCCCGGAGCCCGGATCGAAAACGGGAGGGGATAGCAGGGCTTCCCTCCGGCGGACAGGAAAAGGTCCGGTTCATACTTGACAATGGGGCGACTTTCGTGTATCTAATGAAAGTGTTGTGCTGTGAACAGGAAACGTGAGGATCTGAGTATTGGCATTTGAAAGTCTTTCGGATAAACTGCAGCAGACCTTTAAGACTCTGAGGGGAAAGGGAAGGCTGACGGAGGAGGATGTGCGCCTCGCCATGAAGGATGTGCGCATGGCTCTTCTGGAAGCGGATGTCAATTACTCCGTAGTGAAGGACTTTACCTCCAGGATCCGTGAACAGGCCGTGGGATCCGACGTCATGAACGGACTGAACCCTGCCCAGTCAGTCATCAAGCTCGTGAAGGATGAACTGGTGGAGCTTTTGGGCGGTGAGCAGGCGGAGCTTGTATTTCAGCCCGGCAAGAGTCTTACGGTGATCATGATGTGCGGCCTGCAGGGCTCGGGAAAGACTACCACGGCGGTAAAGATCGCCGGAAAGCTCAGGGAAAAAGGAAAGAAAAGCCTTCTGGCGGCGGGGGATGTGTACAGGCCCGCGGCCATAGACCAGTTAAAGATAAACGCCGAAAAACTCGGAGTGGATGTGTTCTCCATGGGAACAGAGGTTTCTCCCGTGGACATAGCCGAAAAAGCGGTGGAGGAGGCCAAAAAAGGCGAATACAACGTACTCATCATCGATACTGCGGGACGTTTGCAGATAGACGACCGCATGATGGAGGAGCTTCAGGAGATAAAGAAAAGGATCGTCGTTCACCAGACACTTCTGGCCATTGACGCCATGACAGGTCAGGAGGCCGTGAACGTGGCTTCCGAATTTGACAAGAGGATCGGCGTGGACGCCCTGGTCATCACCAAACTGGATTCGGACACCAGAGGCGGAGCCGTTCTGTCTGTCAGGGCCGTGACCGGAAAACCGGTGGTGTACGCCGGAACCGGAGAGAAGCTGGACGCGATAGAACTGTTTTATCCGGACAGGATGGCGGACAGGATCCTGGGAATGGGAGATGTGCTCTCCCTAATCGAAAAAGCAGAGCGCAATATAGACATAGACGAGGATACCGGAAGATCCATGGTATCCAGAATGAAAAAGGGACGCCTGAATTACAACGACTATCTGCTGAGCATGCAGCAGATGAAAGGCATGGGCGGACTCAAGAGCATTCTGGGACTTATGCCGGGGCTTGGAACGAAACAGCTCACCGAAGCCGCCGACCAGGTAGATGACAGGGAACTGGCCAGGACGGAAGCCATCATCCTCAGCATGACAGAGGCGGAGAGAGACAATCCGAAGCTTATGAACCCCTCCAGGAAAAGGCGGATCGCCGCAGGAGCGGGACTTGATATAGCTGAAGTCAACAGGTTCATAAAGAAGTTCGAGCAGGGCCAGAAGTTCATGAAACAGATGCCCGGAATGCTCAGGGGACACGGTAATAACCCTTTCGGGTTTTAGATTATTACAGGAGGAGAACGAAAAATGGTTAAGATCAGACTCAGAAGGATCGGAGAGAAGAAGCATCCCTTTTACAGGATCATAGTTGCGGATTCCAGATCCCCCAGAAACGGCAGGTTCATCGAGGAGATCGGCACGTACGATCCCAATACCGAGCCCAGCACCGTGAAAGTGGATGAAGAAGCAGCAAAGAAGTGGCTCAGCGATGGCGCCCAGCCCACCGAGACCGTTGCAAGACTCTTCAAGAACGCCGGTATCGCCTGATGACAAAAGAACTTACAGAGACCATAGCGAAGGCATTGGTGGATAACCCTTCCGGGGTCACGGTCCGTGAGGAAGAGAACGGAAATGACGTGACTCTGGTGCTGTCCGTTGATCCCGCCGATATGGGAAAGATCATCGGGAAACAGGGCAGGATAGCCAACGCCCTCAGAACGGTTGTGAAGGCTGCTTCCGTAAAAGAAGGCAGGAGAGTAGAAGTCGAGATAGTATGACGGACGTTGTCCTTACGGTGGGAGTGGTGACAAAACCCCACGGAGTAAGGGGCGAGGTGCGTGTCTACCCCTATTCGGACGATATCTGCGCCTTCCTGAAGGACAGGAAACTCACCCTCAGGCGGAAGGAAAAAGAGCTGACCCTGAAGGCGGTGAGCTGCCGTATGCAGGGAGGGATGGCTCTTGTCAGATTCGAGGGCATCGATTCGAGAGACAGCGCCGAGACTCTGAGAGGCTTCGAGATCCTGGTCAACAGGAGTGATGCTCCCGAACTTCCCGAAGGCGAGTACTATGTCTGCGATCTGGAAGGTCTGACCGCGGTGACGGAAGAGGGCGTTGAGTACGGCGTTCTCACCGGAGTCCTTCACACCGGAGCCAACGATGTGTACGAGGTGACCGGAAAGGACGGTAAGACCATTCTGGTGCCTGCCGTGAAGGATTACGTTAAGTCCATCGATATGGACGGCAGGGTCATGGTCTTCAGACTGGATAAGGGGATGCTGTGAGCCTCAGGACCATAAGCGTTATGACGCTGTTCCCCCAGATGGTCTCCGATGCGTTTATGACCAGCATAACGGGAAGGGCTGTCAGGAACGGAATAGTCGGTTTCTCTGTCTACGACATCAGGGATTATACCGAGGACAGGAATAACCGGGTGGACGACTATCCTTTTGGAGGAGGAGCGGGGCTTGTGATGCAGGCTCAGCCGGTCTATGACTGTTTCAGGGATATCCGTTCAAAGCTTTCCGGGAGACCTCTCAGACTGGTGTTCATGTCTCCCGGCGGGAGAGTGTTCAACCAGAAGATCGCCCACGAGCTTTCGGAGGAGGAAAACCTCGTCTTTCTGTGCGGTCATTATGAGGGAGTGGATGAGAGGGCCCTTGAAGAGATGGGCGCCGAGAAACTCTCCATCGGTGATTACGTGCTGACGGGAGGAGAACTTCCGGCCCTGGTGGTGGCTGACGCCGTGATCAGGCTGGTGCCGGGAGTGCTTCATAACGGTGAGTCCGTCCTGGATGAATCCTTTGAATCGCCTCTCCTGGAATACCCGCAGTACACCAGGCCCGAGACCTGGATGGGCAGAAGGGTCCCGCCGGAACTTCTGACAGGGAACCACAGCCGGGTGGCGGAGTACAGAAGGAAGAAGTCCGAAGAGCTTACGAAGGAGATCCGTCCGGATCTTTATGAACTGTATGAAAAGAGCCTTGAGAAGACGGACCGCCGGAAGGAGCTCCAAAAGAGCATAAAAAAACTTTCGGGAAAAATAATGAGATACTTGAAATAGATAATGATCTGTGGTAATATTGCAACTTGCGGATATTAATGAGAGCCGATGAGATCGGCACGGAGGATGAAATGAAGGAATTGATCAGGGAAATAGAGGAAGAGCAGAAGAAGGACGTTCCCGTGCTGAACGTCGGAGACACCATCAAGGTATACGGGAAGATACGTGAAGGAAACCGTGAAAGGATCCAGGTATTTGAGGGCACCGTTCTCAAGGTACAGGGAACCGGCATAAGGTCCACGTTTACCGTGAGAAAAGTCAGCGGCGGCGTGGGAGTTGAGAAGACCTGGCCTCTTTACTCTCCCAACGTGGAGAAGATCGAGGTGGTCAGAGCCGGAAAGGTCAGAAGGGCAAAGCTTTACTACCTGAGAGACCGCATCGGTAAGAGAGCGAAGGTCAAGGATCTGATGAGATAATCCGGAACACGTGGGGGGCGGATCTTTTATCCGTCCCCTTTTTTATTGTTGAACGCGATCTGTTGCCGGCTTGTATGTGCGGCGTTGGCGCGCTCGCGTTGTACGGTTTATACAGCGGCTGTGTTTCACATAGACAGGTATATGTTCGGAAAAAAAAACGAACTCAAGTTTTATGAGCCTGAAAAGAAGATAGACAGGGACTTCCTCAGAAGCGTCGCGGAGGTCGCCATCATGACGGTGATCACCGCGCTCCTTTCGTATGTCATCACCTATTCCTTCGGACTTAAGACCACGGTGATCGGAGATTCCATGGAGCCCCTTCTGATAAACGGACAGGGGATACTGGTGGACCGCTTTGTCTACCTCCTGAAGTCCCCCTCCTACGGGGATGTCATCGCTTTCAGGCCAAACGGAAACGAAAATGTCCATCTGTATGTGAAGCGGGTTGTCGCTCTGCCCGGAGACACCGTTGTGATAAAGGACGGCGTGCTGTACGTGAACGGCAGGGCCGAGGGAGAGCATTCCGACACGGACCTCATCGAGGATCCGGGCATCGCCGCTTCGGAGATCACCATGGATGTGGACGAATACTTCGTCCTGGGAGACGACAGGAATAACAGCGAGGATTCCCGTTCCGGAAATATCGGACCCGTGGAGAGGAAGACCGTTGCGGGAAAAGCCTGGCTCATGCTGAGCTTCGGAGATAAAAAATGGGGCCTGATAAAATAGAGGGCGCAGTAAACTGGTATCCGGGGCATATGGCGAAGAGCCTCCGGCAGATGACTCAGGAACTGGGCAAGGTGGATGTGGTGCTTATGA
>JAEELB010000015.1 GCA_016288705.1 Lachnospiraceae bacterium
ATAGATTGATAGCCGCCGCAGGCGGCGTTGAAGAATGCATGAGACGTATTTTGTGACGCTTTGCGTCACAAAATGGTGGGCGCGTCAGCGCACGCTTTTCATCAAACTATTTCAATAGTTTGATGAAAAATTAGTATTACTGTCAATTCAGTACCTCGATGCGGACGTTCTGGATATAAACAGTTGCAGTGGAGCCGCGGTGACCGAGATTGAACTCCAGTCTGCCGTTGGGATCGTCGCGCTCTGTCATCGCGAAGTCGTAGGTGTAGGTCTGCTTCTCTGTGCCAACCTTCAGCGTGGTATCTGCCAGATAGCGAATCCAGCCGGCATTCGGTGCGGATACGCAGGTGATGATCTCACGCTCCTCGTCTGCCCACGCATCAAAGGTCAGACGGTACTTCTTGCCATTGACCATCGGGACATCAGGCTGTACGAGCTGCACGGAGTAATCAACCGTACCCTCGTTTGCGGTAGTGATGACCATAGTACCGTCCTTGATCTCAGCTGCACCTTCGCCGCCCTCAAAGACCATGAACTTCCAGTTGGTATCATCGGTCAGATCCTCGGCAGCAGCAAAATTGCCGTTGTAGATGAGGTTGCCGTCCTCGTCTGCATCACGGAAGACAGCCTCCGGCTTCTTGACATCGGTGTCATAGAACGGTCTCTGGTATACACGCACATAGTCGATCTCAAACTCCGCATTGTCAAAATCCGTAGTTGCGTCCGGATTACCCGGCCATGTGCCGCCGACTGCAAGATTCATCTGTACAAAGAAGGGCTGATCGAACGGTGCCGGATAGGGCTTCTCATCATCACCGTCTGCGGTGAACCAGTCATTGACAGTGTGATAGAGGTTATCATCAATATACCAGCGGATCTCACCCGGCTCCCATACAACGGCATATTCGTGGAAATCATCCGCAAAGGTGGTACCATCCTCAAGAATATAGGTACCCTGCTGCTCAGCATGCGGCTCACCATAGTGAAGTGTGCCATAAGCGGTATCCAGACGGCTGCCGAGTACCTCCATGATGTCGATCTCGCCGCATTTCGGCCACTGGCCATAGTGCTGCTCATCCTGCGGCATCATCCAGATTGCGGGCCAGAGTCCCTGCCCTGCCGGCACCTTGGCGCGGGCAACGACCTTGCCGTAGGTGAAGTCCTGCTTATTCTGCGCCGTGACCTTACCGGAGGTATAGTAATCCTTGCCGTCCTTCTCGGACTTGATCGCCTTGATGACGAGCTTGCCGTCACGGAGGAAGACATTATCAGTCGAGGTGGTATACTCCTGAAGCTCCTCATTTGTCCAGCCCGGCTCATGCGGTTCGTAGTTCCAGATGGACTCGTCGAGTGCGCTGCCGTCAAACTCATCATGCCAGAGGAGATTGTAGCCCGGCATATCGGGAACATCTGCATCGCCTGCAGAAGCCTTGGTTGCCGCTTCTGTCTCGCTGGCTGCCTCTGTCTCGGCCGCACTCTCGGCAGTTGTCTCCTCTGCCGCGGTCGTCTCAGCCGAATCAGCAGCGGTGGTCTCTGCCGCGGACTCGTCACCGGTCTTGGTGCTGCATCCGGTCAGGAGCAGCAGAGATGCGAGTGCTGCACAGATCAAACGTTTTTTCATAGGGATACCTCCTGTTATATACGCACATGGCGTATTTTTTTGTCATGGTTTCATTATATACCATTTCATCTAAAAAATCTATCATATTTTCTGCTTTTCTGGTGTTTTTTTGATATTGTCAAAAAAACGGACATATTGATAAAAACCATGTTTGAAATCGATTTGTTCATACGATTATAATTGCCATAATACCAATATTTTGACACTCTGCTCTGGAAAATTAAGAAAATCAGTGCATAAGTCTTGACAAACTGCGATTGTTCTGCTATAATTAAATAAGTTGCCGCTGTGGTGGAATAGGCAGACACAAGGGACTTTGATGTTTGTACACACTTTTTAAGAGTGTGTCTACGGTTGATCCGTAGAGAGTGCCTATGGAGAAATCCATAGAGTAGAAGTCGGCTAAAACGGTGAAGGCACAAACAGAACGCCGTGCTAACCCGTCAGGGTGAGTGTAGAGACTTTACACCGACTACCTAAGTCCGAAAGGATATGGTAAAGACCAAGTCCAGACTACAACACACTTTTGTGTGGCTATGGTAACATAGAGTAGTAAGAAAATCCCTCGCTGGAGACAGCGTACCGGTTCGACCCCGGTCAGCGGCACCACAAAACATCGTAAAATCGGGCTTTTTATAAGTCCGATTTTATTTTTTGCCTGTTTATCTACCAATCAGTCACATTTCTTTCATTTCTTTGTGTCATCAGCCGTATTTTGGCTTTCTACCCTCTTGCTTTCCGCAGCAGGCGGTCTTTCGACAGCTCCGCCACCGAGGATATTGGCAATCGTATTAGCTGAGTCAATCTTAGAGTTGAAATCCAAGTGACTGTAAAAATCAGCGGTTACATGGAATGTGGAGTGTCCGAGCCACTCCTGGATTGCCTTCATAGGCACACCGTTAGCAAGAAGCAAGCTCGCACAAGAATGTCTCAAATCGTGAAAACGAATCTTTTTCAGCTTGTATTTCTTGATAACATTTGCGAAATGGTCAGTAACATAGTTAGGCGTGATCAGTCTGCCAAGCTCATCGGTGCAGATGTAATCTTCATATTCGTGATCGTATCCGCTTTTCAGAACCGTGGAGAGGTATTCGTCCTGCTCTTTCTTCGCTCTCAGCACATCAGCGATGTACGGAATAAGCGGAAGTGTCCTGTGACTTGCTTTGGTTTTTAACTTATTCTCGAACTTCACAACGAGCTTGCCACCCTCATAAACATTATAAGCCTTTGCGTGAATGGTGATCGTGTTGTTGTCGAAGTCGATAGCGTCCCACCTCAGACCGATGATCTCACTTCTGCGGAGTCCATAGTAGGCAGCGATAAGCACCACTACCTCCATACGATCTCCTCTGAAAACAGAAAACAGTCTTTCAAGCTCTTTGGAATTATAGAATGTCGCTTCATACTTGTCGAGCTTCGGACGGTCTGTCTTTTCAGATTCGTTGCAGGAAACAAGCCCGATCTTCACAGCATACTTCAATGCCTTATGGATATTTGCGTGATAGTGCTTGATTGTGTTAGCGGTGATTCCCTCTGCAAACTTATCGTTATAGAACTTCTGAAGCTCCACAGCAGTCACCTCAGCAAGCGTAATGTCAGGAAACACCGTATCGAAGTAGCGAACCACGCTGTTGAGCTTCTGCGAATAGCTTTCGTATGTCGTTTCGGCAATAGTGGGCTTGATAGTTTCCAGCCAATCACGGAGGAACACTGTGAACTTGTAGTCGCCAGCCGTGAGCTTTTCCTTTGCCTTCTGCTGTGCTTTCTTGAACAGCTTGCCATTCATGTAGTCCTCATAGAACGCCGTGACGATCTCCTCGACCTTGAGGTTCAAAGCCTTCTTAGCACATTTTCCAGGCAGATCAGTACCGATCCATTTTCTTTTGCGTTTTCCTTCGTTGTCCTTATAATCAAAGACAACATAGTGTTTACCGCCTTTGACGGCAGTAATGTACTTAAAGGGCAGACTTGCTTTCATTTGATTTTATCCTCCTTTGATATGAAAGCCTGGTAGAAAGTCTGCGTTGCATTATTAGTATAGCGCAGAAAATCGGGAAATTCAAGCACTTTTGAAAGTCCCGTCCGCATTTCTACCAACCAGTCATTTTTTATCAGGATCGTCGCCCTTCTGTTGTGCGCATTGTCGAACGAAAATATATTCTATGACTTCTATCTTAGCGGCCTTGAATGTATTGCCACATCGAAAAGCTCTTATTTCTCCGGTGCGAAGAAGCCTATATGCTTTCTTTAAGCCAATGCCCACCATTTCAGCCACTTCTCTGGCAGACACCACATCAGGGTAATCCTTAAACATTTTGTTATAACTTCTTTTAGAAAGACTCATAAGCCGTTCTACACCTCCCGTCTAACCCCTTGTAGATTTAGCATAAGTGATCGTATTCAGTTTTCAAGTTGCTATACCGAATCTCCTGAAAAGAAGATACGGCTCATACATCGTCTATCCGTTATTTTTATGCCTGATAATTGATGTACTGTTGGCAGCTCCCCCTCGGTCTGAGGAGAAGCTCCCGACAGCATATCGCTGTCTCTATGAAAATAGGAGAAATGGAACAGGCATCGTCAGAGATGTTTTAGGCAGCACCCGTTCCGCAGAACGGACGCTCCCGACAGCATCTCTCTGCTGTCTTGAAGTACAAAATCCAAATGAAAGAGAGTGACAACTCAAATGGTGGGACGGCAAGGGAAATGGAAAACCTTTGCCGTCCCTTGTCACGGAGGATAGAATATGTCAGAGAGTTATCCGCACCCCTCAAACCGATAAGCGGTACGAACCCCTCTACATATCAACCGAGGATTTTTGAAAAACGGGAAAGATTTTCCCGAATTTCTTGCTTCAAAAAAGAAAAATCAGCGATATGCACAAATTCGCCTATTTATTTTCGTGCATGATGATATAATCTTTGATCTTCTGCTTGGCGATCCTGATTCGATACCGTATCTTATCGAGTGACAGCCCGTATTTTGAAGCGAGGTACGGCAGCGTGACCTTATCATCACTCAGAAAATAGTCCTGAATCAGTGCGTAACCCTCTGGAAAATCGGTTTTCAGCAGGCTCAGTGCTTCGGAGAGGTATTCAAGCCGTTTCCTGTGCCTGGTCTGCTCTCGCTCTTCCTCCTCGCTTATGGGGAGACTTGCCGGATCGGGATTTGAAGCGAGAACATCATCGAAGTCGGGATAGATCATTCCGTTTTCAGTATCTCGCTCCTCAAGGTACTTTTCTTTCCGCAGGAGTTTGTTGTACTCCTTCTCGAT
>JAEELB010000199.1 GCA_016288705.1 Lachnospiraceae bacterium
ATCGCCTCCGAGATAAAATATGACCGCTCCATAGGCATGAATCTCACGCTGATAAGGAGCGATCCATCCGCTAATGCGGATGGCATTACGGCCGGTCCCTGAGAGAGCGGGCGCCTTCCGCGGCCTTTTGGAAGACCGGGTCGTTAAGGCCCCGGTCCGATCATTTTCATATACACAAAGTAATATCCCTGTGATATAATAGACAAAGTATGGGAACAGGCTGTCCCGGAGGGGCAGTCTGTTGCGGTTTACTGTTTTCGGCCGGATGTTCAGCCGACGGTTTAGGATCGGCCCGGGAGGGCCGTTGTGCAGAAAGGAGAGAAGGTACAGATGAAAAGCATCAGAGCGAAGTTGATAATGATCATGGCGGGACTGCTCGTGGTACCTGTTGTGGCATTGACTGTGGTCAGCATGGTCATTTCGTTGAGACAGGGAACGGAAAACGCCTACGAGGTGAACGTTGCGCAGGCTGCTCTTGTGGAAGAACAGCTCCAGACCCTGTATGAGTCTAATTTTAAGGCTTTGAAAACATTTGCCGCCTCTCCGGAAGCCATCGGTTATCTGGACGGCTCCCTCAGCGGTGAGGAAGTTGAAGAAGAGCTCCTGCAGCAGATGCTGAATATCGATGCAAACTTAAATGACGGAAATTCCACCGCCATATCCGGCACCGATGGCCAGCAGAGGCTTAGGACCGTGGGAAAAACGGTAAATATCGCCGAACGAGATTATTTCAAGCAGCCCCAGGCCGGAGCCTCCCAGTATGTTTCGGACATGATAGTGTCGAAATCCACCGGGACCGCCATAGCAACCTTCTCCGTGCCCGTTCTCAGCAAGGACAAGTCCACCTTCCTGGGCATAGTCCAGAGGAACTACGACGTGGGAGATCTCCATGACCTTCTGGCCTCCGATGTGACCCAGGACAGGCAGGAAATAGTCATCGTGGACAGGACCGGAACCGTCGTAGCCCATTCCCTCAGGGAGGTGAATACCGAAGAACCCGAAAAGCAGGATCAGAATCCTTTCTACACAGATTCCAGAGGGGACAAGACCAGCGGACAGTATGTGTCGGAGTTTATGGGTGATACATGGATCATTTCCTGGGACAAGCTTGCGACCAGCGAATGGGTCGTGGCTTCCTGCCGCGTAAAGGAAGTGGCTTTGGGCACGGTTTACAAGACCCTCATACTTCAGGCCATCATGGGAGTCGCATTCCTGGTGATCGGCATACTCGTCGCCCTCGCCTTCTCCACCACCATCACAAAGCCCCTTTCGGCCGTGGCAGATTCACTCTCAAAGATGGCGGACGGCGCATTCAAGAAGATAGACGGTTACGAAAACAGGACCGATGAATTTGGAGTGATAATAAAGAATACCAACGAAGTGGTGGACAGACTGAAAGGCATCGTCGGAGAGATCAGCAACGGCGCAGGAGATGTGAATTCAGCTTCCGACAGTCTGGCCCAGACCTCCGGTCTCATATCCACGAACACGGACAGCGTGTCCCGCGCGGTTCAGGAGATAGCCCAGGGGGCGACACAGCAGGCGGAAGAGATACAGAACGTGACGAAGAACATGGAAAAGATCGGGGAGGCCGTGGAAAATGTCCAGGAATCCGCGAGAGAGCTCTCTTCCATCGCAGAGAGAATGCAGGATGCATCCTCGGAATCTGCCGAGAGCCTTAAGGAACTCAAGAAGAGCTCCGAAAACATGGACAGCGCCATCAACGATATCTCCGAAAGGATCAGCGCTACCAGCGATGCAGTGGGCAGGATAAACGGAATGGTGGAATCCATTTCAAATATAGCCTCACAGACTAATCTGCTTTCGCTGAATGCCTCCATCGAGGCTGCAAGAGCGGGTGAAGCAGGCCGCGGATTCGCCGTTGTGGCGGAGGAGATCGGAAAGCTTGCCCTCGATTCCAATGAATCCGCAAATAAGATCCGCTCCGAGATGGATTCCCTGCTGAGCGAATCGCAGGCTGCGGTCAGGATGGCTGAAAATGTACAGAAGAACAACGAGAGACAGCAGGAGGTCATAGAGACCACCTTCTCAAGCGTGAGCCGTATGATAGAGGATATCGAGGAGACATCCAGAGGCGTTGGAAAGATCGCGGAAAACGCCGACGCCTGTGTGGCAGCGGAAGACGTGGTTTCGGAAGCCATGAGCTCACTGTCCGCCATATCCGAAGAGAACGCCGCTTCCAGCCAGGAGACCGGAGCCTCCATGGCAGAGCTTTCGGAGAGAGTGGCTTCACTGTCGGACAACGCCCAGTCCCTCAGAAACGTTTCAAATTCGCTGACAGACGAGATAGGATTCTTCAAGTGATCGCTGCAGGAGGTAGATAAATGCCCTTCATAGATGCAAAGATAAGCAAAAAAGTATCGGAATCGGAAGAACTGGAACTGAAATCAAGGCTGGGAAAGGCCATCTCCCTGATCCCCGGAAAAAGCGAAAACTGGCTCATGGTGGGTATTCAGGACGGATATCATCTGTATTTCCGCGGAGACAACAGTGAGCCAATGGCCTTTATCGAGGTAAGGATCTTCGGAGGACCCGACAGGAACGCCTTTGAAAAAATGACAAGGGAGATCACTGCCATCTTCGGAGATATACTGGGGATAGCCCCCGATCATATGTATATCAAATACTCCGCCACCACGGACTGGGGCTGGAACGGAGGAAATTTCTGAACGGACTCTGCCGTTGGGCGAGGGGAGGGATCCCTTCGCCCGACTGCGTTTCCGGGAGAAAAAGCCTGCGCATACGGAGATGACCGGCTTGGGAACGATGCCTGCGCATACGGAGGTAATTTATGAGACTTGGCGCTATTGAAGCGGGAGGCACGAAATTCGTCCTCGGCGTAGGAGATGAATTCGGCCACATATTTGAGAGAAAACGCATAGAGACCAGGACTCCCGAGGTCACTCTCGGGGAGACGATCGAATTCTTTAAGGACAAGGAGGTCGAGGCCATTGGCATCGGAACCTTCGGCCCCGTTCGACTGGACGTTCACGCTTTTGACTATGGTCATATCCTGCGCACGCCAAAGCCCGGCTGGGCGGGAGTCGACATCGTGCGGCCCTTTACCGACGGTCTGGGCGTTCCTGTCAAGCTGGATACGGACGTGAACGCTTCCTGTCTCGGAGAAGTGACTTACGGAAGTTCAAAAGGTCTGGATCCCGTTGTATACCTGACTGTCGGCACCGGCGTGGGAGCGGGTATCTTCGTGAACGGAGCCCTTGTGCACGGAGATCTGCACCCGGAGGTGGGACATATGATACTGCCCGTCTCTCCCGACGAGCCGGTGGATTCGCCCTCCTGCTGCCCCAGGCATGACAACTGTCTGGAAGGGCTGGCCTGCGGAGTTTCCGTTGAACACAGATGGGGCAGGAAGGGAGAAGAGCTTTACGAAAACAAAGCCGTATGGGAGCTTGAGGCTCACTATCTCTCGGTGTTCTGCGCAAACATGATCTGTGTCATATCCCCGAAACGTCTCATCCTCGGCGGCGGCATCATGGAAGTGGAAGGTCTCTTCCCCATGATACGCGACAATACCGACAGATTATTGAACGGATACCTGGGAGACGTGGACAGAAAGAGACTTGAAACCCTGATAACAGGCACTTCCCTCAGAGGCGACGAAGGTCTGATGGGGGCGCTTAAACTTGCGGCGGAAGCCGGTCATTAAGGAGGAGATTGCATTATGAAAAAGTTTTTTGCCGAGTTTCGTGAATTTGCTTTAAAAGGAAGCGTGATGGATATGGCCATCGGCGTCATCATAGGAGCCGCTTTCCAGAATATCGTCACCGCTCTCACCGACAACATCATCAATCCCATCATCGGTCTCATCTTCCAGAGCGACCTGAGCGCCGTTCAGATCCGGCTCACCGATCAGGTGACACTGGGGATCGGAGCCTTCATCTCCGCCATAATAAACTTCATCCTTATGGCCCTCGTGCTGTTCATATTTGTGAAGACCATCAACAAGATCAAGGCAGCGGCGGAAAGGAAGAAAAAAGATGAGGACAGCGAAGAAGAAGCTGCCCCCACCGCCGAAGAACTCCTGGCCGAGATACTTACTGAATTAAAGAAGAAATAAAGGTCTTTATTTCCCCTTCCTCGGCATCCGCGAGGAAATACTCCTTGAAATGTTCTCCCGCAAAAGCCCCTTTCACGAGATCCTGATCCAGAGCCTTGAGGATCTCCGGAAGGGGTTTAAATGCGGCCTCTCTCACGCCGTCAAGAATGAGCTTGTTCCTCTTTTCCGGAACTGCCCTTTCCTTGGGATAGCCTCCGCCGGGCTCCTCCAGGAACAGCTTCTCGAATATGTATTCCAGATTCAGATCGCCGCCCCATCCGAAGCCGAGAGCAAAGGGAAGCGCCACGGCGTTTCCTGCGTTTATCTGGGAAAATGTGTATGCGTCCAGCGGGGATTCTATATGTCCGCAGATCACCCCGGGGAAGGAATTGAGGGCGAGCATGGCTCCCTCTCCGGTCCCGCAGCCCGTGACCACAAAGTCCGCTGCCTTGGCGTTCAATATGGCTGCCGCCAGGATGCCGTTCTGCACATAGGTGAGCTGGGCCTCGTCTTCCGCTGTATACATCCCGTAATTCCGGACTTCGTAACCCTTTTCATCCGCGATCTTCTTCAGCGCTCCGTAGATAACGCCGTTCTTTGCCGCCTGGCTGTTCTCATTTATCAATGCTATCCTCATGATTCTCCTTTCCGCGTTTAACGCCTGCAACCTGAAATATCTATTTAATTTTAATACCTACAGTTTCACCGGGAGATTCACTCCTGTCACCGCGTCGGCGCCGTCGGAGAGCAGATATTCGAAAGCGGGTGCCACGTCCCCGGGGGTGAGATTCCTGTGAAGGGGGCTCTTCTCCGCGTTAAGCCTGACTGCCGTGTCCGGAATCTCCGACAGGAACCGGGTCTCCGTCATATCCGGAGACACTCCGTTCACCGTAACGCCGTAAGAGGCGTACTCCGCGGACAGACTGTTCATGAGACCCAACAGGGCGTATTTCTGCGTCACATAGGGCGCCTGAAACGCGGGAGGGATCCCTATGGTGTCCGCGCTCAGCATGAACACCACCTTGCCGTACTTCCTCTTAGCCATGTCCGGAAGGAACGCCTCCAGTATCCGCACTATGGAAAGCAGGGATATATCGATCCCCTCTTCAAAATCTGCCGGGGATGTTTTTTTGAATTTCTGAAGCCGGAGTTTCGGAGAGACCATGTGGACTATGTGGTCGGGGAGGATCCCTTCCCGCCTTATGTTCTCCACCAGATCCTCCACCGAGGAAACATCCGCAAAATCAGCCTTGACGGGAAAAAGTCTGTCTCCGGTCTCTTCCCTGAGCTCCTCCAGGCTTTCCGCCGAACGGTTGTAATGGGCGTAGATCCTTGAGTAATTCCCGTATATCCTCCGGATCAGGGCTCTCCCCATCTCTGAGGACGCCCCCGTGACCAATAAGACCCTGTTATCCTTCATCTTTTTCATTCCGGTATAATCGATTTAATTCTCTCGTTTTATGGTTCATGTATCCTGTCCCTTTTGGTTTCTTTCATTTTGTAACCAAAATATCCCTAAAAGTACCCACTTGCGTGTTAATTTACCGAAGCCAAAACCTCCGTGGTCTCATGCTCATTTAACCATTTAATCAATGTCTCCAATACGTTTGGAGTCTCATCGTAATCCATTTTCTGGTTTCTGTGCATAATTGCATCATCAAGATATTCCCTAACATCTATCAAACACGCTTCCCCCTCTGCAAAGGGACCGATCATTTCATTAAAGTCTCGTGTTAGACCTTTCCATCTTCTGCCATCCATAACAGGATTTCCAAATATATCATTTATGTACCCATCCCATATATGAATAGATTCATCACCAGATGATAATACAAATTCAGGTTCCCCCTCGTATCCATCATAATAGGTATAATCATTAAGCTTTCCAGTGTCCATTATCCAACATCTCCTTTTGTTCATTTGTGGCGTTACCATTCTTTCTCGCACGTATTGCCGCATCCCATTTCTTCTTGTCAACCCACTTATATGAGCCGTTTTTATCCTTTCCAACAAGAATATAGTGTTCTGCTGGTCTTGCACTGGGACCACTCCCAATTCCGGGTTTTTTCTTTTCAACTACCCATGTGTCCCCCTGCTCTTTGGGTGCTCCGGGAGTTCTTGTGTGCCAGCGGCTCTGATATTTATACCCACCGCTCTCCCAATTATATTTAACCTGATCATAACCGTTCTTTTTCTGATCTGTTATCTGTGCCGAACTAGGGATCTTCAATGGTGAGGATTTGCTCAGCTCATTACGAAGATAATCTTCTCTCTTTGCTTTTGCTTCGTTTTCAGCTACCTTTTGTTTTAATGCCTGTTGCTCCATTGATATCTGAGGAGCGCCGGATGTTCCGTTTGCCTGACCACTATCATTTTGACGCATTTTTCTTCCTCCTTGCCTGATTACGATTTTTGATCATATTAGGAGGAATTATTATGTTTATCCCATTATCTATAGCATATCGAAATATGTCTTCGGCTTCTGTATTCTCACAACAAACATCATAAACAATGATAGTTTTGAGATTAAGCCTGTCAACGGTGTGTTTTATCGCTTCTATCAATATCTTTCTTTCAAGTTTGTTCTGCACATAGCCTTTGGTGCTGAAAGCAACAACTGAACAGTCCTCTAGTCCGTCAAGATAAAAATCTATCGTTGATATTGTGGGAAATGTAATGTGCGGTATAACGATCGCACTCATTTCCGTCATCAACCATATCGATACCACCCGTGCTTTTTTAATTCTATAATTGTTCTCAATATCATCAATATCACCAAGCTCTGAATAGTCAGGCGATATGAAAAATCTCACACCCTTAAAACGTTCTTTGAACTGAGCCAATTGTTTCTCGTTATTATAATATATGGCATTATATAGTCCGTTCTGACCATCAAAGGTATTATCATACTGATAAAAAGCTACTGCCGTATTCGGGGTCTTATGATAATCACTTCTTTGTGAGTATAACGCAATATAATCAGGATATACTTCTGTATTGCAATACAGTGCTGGCAGATCATGTTTCCCGACGGCGTAAGTCTGGTTCGTGTACTTAAGATATTGCAGGTTTAGGCACTTTTTTAGATCTTTCGGTACTTTCTGTGATGTGCCATTGGGCAAAAATTTTGTTTCGTATCTCTTCATAATGTCTCCTTCCCTGCCTTTGCGGGCAATAAACCAAATGCAATCATTTTTGGTCGCATGG
>JAEELB010000200.1 GCA_016288705.1 Lachnospiraceae bacterium
ACATTGATCGCGAACTGACGGGCTATCTGCGTAGTCATAAACGAATGTGTCACGGAATTCTTTTCAAAATAATCGTTGACCGCATTCAGATCCAGGCGGATCTCTTCGGGAATGATGCATACCGCAGACCCTTTTGTCAGCGCGGGATACATATCCATCATGCAGGCGTCGAAGCCATAGGAAGCGTATTGTCCCACGCGGTCCTCAGGCTTAAGGTCATAATACCTGTGGTACCAGTTGATGAAGCAGACCAGATTTCCATGGGTAAGTCTGACCCCCTTCGGAATGCCGGTGGACCCGGAAGTATAAAGCAGGATAAAGAGATCTTCGGGCGCCGGAGTCACATCTGCCTTTTCGGAGGGTTTGGGAAGATCAGCGACATCTTCAAGGAACAGGACCTCACCCTCATAATCGGTGATCAGCGGACGCAATTCTACGGTGGTTATCAGCATCCCCGCTCCGGAATCCTTCACCATATAATTCAAACGTTCCGTGGGATAGGAGGGATCCAGAGGCTGGTACGCAGCGCCGGACTTCAGGGCTCCCAGGGAGGCAATGGCCATGTACTCGCCCCGGGGAATAAGTATCGCCGCTACGCTTCCCTTCCCAAGACCATGTTCCAGGATATAGGCTGCTATCCTTTCGGAAATATCATCTACTTCCCTGTAGGTATATTCCCTGTCCTTAAATATCACCGCCTTCAGGTCGCTGTGTTCGGTGGCAGCGCGCCGGAACATCGAGACCACGGAGTCCGAAGCATCGTAAGGGCGCACGGCTTCTTCATTAAAGCCGTCAAGCACCGCCAGCTCTTCATCCCCGCACAGTTCTATGCTCCTCACGGGCATTTGGGGAGCGCCGGTCATAGCCTCCGCGGCTGTCCGGATAGCGCGGGCCATACTGAGCATCAGGCCCTCGGTGTAAAGGGCGTCGTTGTAGCAGAGAGATATGTTTGCCTGTCCTTCGATCTCCTCTATCCGAATGGAAAGCTTGAACTTCGGTGATTCCAGGACTATCTGCTCACAATCCAGTTCATCCGGGACTACCCCTATCTGATACTCATACATTATCTCCGGTTCATAACCGTAATCGGAAGCGATGCGGGCAAAGGGATATCTCTCATGCTCGATAACTCCTGTGAACGTTTCAAAGCAATGCCTTATGAAATCGGACACCGTACCCTCGCCCACATTTATCCCCAAAGGAAGGGTGTTCACAAACATTCCGTATGTATCGGAAGTACGCATATCGCTCCTTCCGTTGCTGATGGTGGAGATATACACGTTTCTCTCGTTTATGAACCTTGAGATCACGTAAGAAGCCGCGGCCAGGAGAAGCGCTGCGGGAGTAGTGTCCATGCTCCTGCTGAAATCGGACACCTTCCGGTGATCAAAGGGCACCGAAACGATCCCTACTGTACCATGTTCTTCATTTCCCACCTTATCCGGTTCGATCAGCGAAGACTTTTCATAATCCGCGAGCATCTCATCAAAGAATTTCCTGTTCTCTTCATATTCCGCGGAACCTTCGGCTTTCTTTTCATCCGCTATATGCTCGTAGTATGAGTATTTCTCCGGCTCCACCCCCTTTCCCTTAAGGGCCCCGGCCAGTTCCTTTATGAATAACTGCATTGAAAAACCGTCGAAGACAAGGTGATGGAAATCAGCCAGCAGATAAAGGTTCTTATCGGTTCTTACAACCTCAAACCGGTACAGGGGCCCGTTTTTCAGATCAAAAGGATGTACAAAGGAGGATTTATACGATTTAAATTCCTCATCCGTCATCTTTTTCCTTTCCGCCGGTTTTTCTTCCGCGCCGTACAGCTGGAATACATTGCCTTCCCTGACCTCGAAATGCGAAGCCAGCACGGGATGCGCTTTTACTATGGCGTTAAGATCGCTTATCAGCCTGTCTTCATCCGCATCCCCGGGAAGGGTGAACAGGCTGGGGATGTTATAGATCACCTCCGCCGGCCGCTTCATGCACTCGTAGTAGACGCCCATCTGGGAATAGGCAAGAGGCGCTTCAGTCGGCTGCTGGCGTGCATTTTTCTTTTCTGCGGGCTTACTGTATTCTCCGGACATCCATCTGGTCAGAAGGCTGTTCTTGATGCTGTCCAGGGAGGTTTCCGTAAGCAGTGACCGCACCGGTATTTCCAGGCCGAAGCGCTTTGAAAGCTGATAGGACAGCATGATGGAAGTGATGGAGGTCATACCCAGGCGGATAAGGGGGGTGTCAAAGGAAGTGACCTCTGTGCCCACCGCCTGTTTGACTATATCCAGAAGAGCGTTATCCAGGGCATCGGGCTTACGGCTTTCACCGGAAACTGAATCCCCGGTTTCCGGTTCGGGCTTGGGAAGCATGCGCCTGTTGACCTTTCCGTTCTGGTTAAGGGGTATGGAATCCAGCAGGGTAAATGAAGCCGGCACCATATAATCGGGCTTCCTCTCCCTGATAAAGTCCGCGATGGCCTTCGTATCGAGACCGTCCCCGACCACGTAGGCAGCCACATACTTGCCTCCGGAAGGATGGTCAAAGGCTGCCACTGTCGCATCCCGGACTCCGGGGAAATCCCTGAGGACCGATTCCACTTCCGAAAGCTCTATGCGGAAGCCCCTCACCTTTACCTGTCCGTCTCTCCGGCCGATAAACTCAAGCCTTCCGTCCTGCAGATAACGCACGATGTCTCCTGTGCGGTAGCAGCGTTTATATTCGCCGTCATCCCAGGGATTTTCGACAAATACCTCTGCGGTCTTTTTGGGGCGGTTCAGGTAACCGCTCCCCACATGGGGCCCTGCCGCCCACAATTCGCCCACGGCGCCCACCGGAAGTCTCCGGTTTCCCGCGCCCACCACATACAGCTTCACATTGTCGAGGGGCGTTCCTATGGGTATGTTTTTCTCCTTTTTCTCCAGAGAGATTATGCTGATCAGGCAGGTGCACTCGGAGGGACCGTAACCGTTATGCATGGGATAGGCGGGAGGGTCCAGGGTCACCAGTTTTTCTCCGGCCACGGTGAGAGCCTTCAGGCTGTGGTTCTCCACATTCATCGCAAACTGCCGTCCCACCTGGGTGGTCATGAACATATGGGTCACATGGTTTTTCTCCATGTAATCGTTCATGGCCGAAAGGTTAAGCCTGAGATCTTCCCCGACTATCACCTCTGTCGCGCCTGTGATCAGGGTGGGATAGGTGTCCATCATATGCATATCAAAGCCGTAGCTGGCGTATGCGCCCACCGTACAGTCGCAGGTAAGGCCGTAATAACGGATACACCACGCCGCAAAGCATACGATATTTCCGTGGGTGAGCTTGACCCCCTTTGGCACTCCCGTGGAGCCGGAGGTGTACAGGAGGATAAAGAGGTCCTCAGGCGTGATATCCGCGGAAACCTGTTCCCCGGGCGAGGGAAGGGAGGGGATATCCTCAACGAACAGGACCTCGCCCTCATATCCGCTGAGCCGCGGCCTGAGTTCCCTGGTAGTTATCACCAGGGACGCCCCGGAATCCTCCACCATGAAATTAAGCCGTTCTTCGGGGTAAGCGGGATCGAGAGGCTGGTAGGCGCAGCCTGCCTTAAGGATGCCCAAAGACGCGACGGGCATGTATTCGCAGCGGCGGATAAGCACGGAAACCACGTTTCCGCGTCCAAGCCCCCTGCCGGAAATAAAAGCCGCGATCTTCTCCGAAAGCTCATCCAGACGGGCATAGCTTATATTTACGTCGTTGAAAATGACGGCGGTGCGGTCTTTATATTCAGCTGCAGCCTTCCTGAATAAGGATACCACCGTCTGGGTCTTGTCATAAGGGACCCCGGTATCATTAAAGCTGTCAAGCTTTGCTTTTGTTTCTTCGTCAATGAGGCTTATGTCGGAAAGCTTTTTCTTTTGCATGAACTCTTCCGCCACATGGGAAAGACAGGAAGCAATGCTCTTCATATAAGCTTCCGTGTATAGGTCGCTTCTGTATTCGCACTCAAATACTACCCGGTCTTCCTTAACCACCACCTCAATGGTGATGGGCGCCTTCGTCTCACCGTTCATCAGGGAACAGGCCTTTGCGGGCTTTCCGCCTATCGAAGAGACACTGTAGCCCTCTCCCTGGTAAATGAACAGGATATCTGCCGATATGCCGTATTCGTGAGATATCTCCGCAAAGGAATAAATGTCGTTCAGCATGCTGCATTTCAGCTGTTCCTGGACCGCCCTGCAGAGATCCAATACGTCCTGTTCGATATTAACGGGACAGACCACCGGGAAGGTCTTCACGAACATTGACACGGCACGGGAAAGCCGCACATCGTTCCGTCCGTTGTAAACCGTAGTATAGAAGGCGTTATCCTGCCCGGTAAAAGCGGAAAGCACCACCGAAAACGCGCTGTTAAAGAAAGCGTTTTCCGTAATGCCGTTTTCTCCGCAAAAGGCGCTTATGGCATCCGTCTTAAGCCCCGGATCATAGGAAAGGCGCGCGGTCCCCTCTTCCGTTCCGTAGGCGTCGCCCTCCGGGAGCATATCCTGCTCAAGACCGGAAAGCATTGAATCGAAATACTCCTTTGCTTTCTTATGGCTGTCGGATCCCCTCAGCTTTTCCTCATCCAGCGCTCTCTCGAACCCGGAATAGCTTTCTTTTACCGGCTCCTTTCCGTCGTAGGCGGTATTCACATCCTCAAGGAATATCCTCTCACTGGTCCCGTCGTAGATGATATGATGGAACTCCAGGAGAAGAGAGTTTCCATCCCTGCCCTTGAGGATCTTAGCCCGGTACAGCCTCTCCCCCGTAAGCTCAAAGGGTTCGGCTTTGGGATCATCCCCTTCTTCCACCGTCACCACGGGAAGGGCCTTATCATTTCTCTTTACCCGGTATTCGCCCTTATCATCCGCATACAGGGAAGCATTAAGGTACGGATGAGCCAGGATCGCCATTTCCACCGCCTTTTTGAGACGCATGACTTCCACTTCCGGAGAGAGCTTATAGAGCCAGGAAATATTGTATCTCACCGAACCGGGATCGGAGAGGCATTCCACCAGGATGCCCTTCTGAGTCTCCGTGAGAGGATAATCCTCAAGGATATCACAGGTTTCCCGGGTCTCACCGGAATCCACCGCTTCTGCCACAGCCGCTACAGTGGGATCGTTAAAGATATCCCTCACCGATACCGGGACATTTCCGAATTTTTTGTAGATCCTCTCAAGCACGGATATCAATGAAAGGGAGGTGAGTCCTGTATTGAAAAGATTTTCGTGTATACCGAAACGGTCTATTCCCGTCACATCGCGGAGTATGCCGAATATCTCTTTTTCCGTGGCGCTGCGGGGCGGATCCTGGGAGAATGCGTTACCGGTTTCGATGGGCATTTCCTCAAGGTCTTTTACCGAGACCTTTCCGTTAGGGGTCAGGGGAAATGCCTTCAGGCATAAGAAGAATGTGGGCACCATGTACCCCGGCAGCCTGTCCGCCATGAACTTCCGGAGGTCGCTTACGGATACTTTTTCCTTCCCCGCCTTCAGGGTATAAAACACCACCAGATGATTCGTTCCGTTAAGGGACCGTACCAGCGCTCTGGCATCCGCGACGCATTCATGGCTCCCCAGCACATTGGAGACCTCGCCCAGTTCGATGCGGAAGCCCCTGATCTTCACCATTCCGTCCCTGCGCCCCATTACAAACACTTCGCCCTTTTCGTCTTTGTAGGCGAGATCGCCGGTGTTGCAGTATCTTTCCCCGTTAATGACCGGGAAGCGCTCAGCCGTGAGCTCTTCATTCCTGAAATATCCCCGGGCGACTCCGGCTCCGCCCACGTATAATTCTCCCACTTTATTGGGCGGGAGCTCGTTACCCTTTTCATCAGCGATCATATCCCATACATTCAGCATGGGGAAACCGGCGGAAACCGTATCCGATTCAATTTTCTTCTGATGGGAGGCGATGGTGACTTCGGTGGGTCCGTATGAATTATATATCTCGCAGTCGCTGTGCGCGCGGATCAATCCGTACAGGCGCTGGGGGAAGCCTTCACCTCCGACTATCATGAGTTTGATCTGCTTAAGGGCGGAAGCAAAGTCAGCCACCTCCAGGTACTGGATAAGCCTTGTGGGGGTCGATCCCATCACATCTATGCCATGCTCCCTGATAAGTTCCGCAACTGCTCTGGGATCCAGTACCTGAGATTCGGTCGCCAGCACCACCGGCACTCCGTTCAGGATCGTCCCGAAGATCTCACGGTAAAAAACGATAAACGAAACGCTGGAAAGGCAGAGCATCTTCGTTCCCGCCTCTTTCAGTCTGTAAATAGGGGTGTTCTCCGGTTCGGGGGCGATATAGTTCGTTATACCCATATTGGTCAGCACCACTCCCTTGGGGCGCCCCGTGGTTCCGGAAGTATAAATGATAAAACAGTCCTTTTCCGGTTCCGGAGGGATGTCCGGATCCGCAAAGGGCTCCGGGTCGTCCATCAGAGCGGAAAAACTGACCGCTTCATCGTGTTCTTCAAGCACTTCCTTAACATCGGAAATGATAAGGGCCGCTTCGCTGTCCTCAAGGATCTGACGTATGCGCTCCCTGGGATAGGAAGGGTCCATGGTGATGAGAACGGCTCCGGATCTGATCACGCCGAAAACGCTTATCACAAGCCTGCTGCTGCGGTGCATGAGTACGAGAACCCGGTCTCCGGGTTTTATTCCTCTTTTTTTCAGCGACCCTGCCATGAGCCGGGATTCTTCGGCAAGTTCTCCTAAGGTCATGGTCCTGTCCCGGGTGAACAGTATCTCCTTATCCGGATCTTCCTTTACCACACGGTCGAAAACCGCGTTTACCGTGCCTTCGTTCTTTAGTACGATTCTGTGTTCCTTTTTTTCCATTCTCCCTGCCTTCCGATTTCATGAGATGTACTTTGTGCGGTTCCTGACAATGTAATTTGCGATCGGGACTTCACTTCAGTCTGCCGCATGCCCGGCGGATAAGTCTGCCGCGGCAGTGAAGGATCAGTCCGTTATATAAATGCCCTTGAGGAGGAGCTCCGTGACCCTGCCATTATCCTCGTCGTATGTGACAAGCGCTTCCGTGATGCAGAACCGTTCACCATCATCCAGGGTCAGCATATTGTCCCTGTCCAGCAGATCCTGGAATCCGCTCTCGTCTAACGCCTTCCTGCCGGGCCCTTCCCCCGTCATTATGTGGGTCTCCCTGAAGTCCGTGAGATCCGACCTCTTAAGGCAATCATGTTTTTCCACGATCTCCTGAACGGAGTCGTAACTGTTCAGTGTTCCGTCATCATTGACGTAAAGTCCGGTATGAACGAGGTCCGCTTCCTTCCCGTCCTCTACGCTCTTATCATCCCCGCCATCCGAAGGCTCCGGGGTACCCTTTTTCCCTGCCACGGCGGCAAGGCAGCCGTATCTGATCCGTTTGCGGCCCGAAACGTCGATATCCAGGGAGGACTCATTTGCATACCAGATATGGGACAGTTGGGATGGAGAGTCCTTTCCGGCGCCTGTCCCTTTGGTCAGGGCGGAGAGAAGCCTTATCTCTTCCGCGGAAAAGTGTTCTTCGGGAGTGACCCGCACATCCTCATCGCTAATGTATTCGAAGGCTGCCGCCGCCCTGGAGGCTGTGCCCCTGTCGTCAGATGAGGACCCTGCAGCCGGGGCCTCCCGCAGATAAGACCTGATAAGGGACAGCTGGACGCTTTTCGAAAGGTCGAGAGCATTTATCCCGGGCATCCATGTGGAAATAAAGGCGCATAAGGCGATGACCGGCAGCACCAGGGCAAATCTGCGGCAATGCTTTACGTAAAAGGCGAAATACAAAAGGATGTAAGCTACCTCGAAGATTATCATGAGTATGCCCAGATACCGCTTCGGTGTAAGACCGTACTGCGCGATCCTGACTCCGGCAGTGTATATCTGGAGCAGGATAAAGGGGGCAAATATATACGGGAGGTACAGAGCCAGTCTGCGGAGCACCCCCTCGGTCCCGCCGCTTTCCCTGAGCAGATCCGCGGCCATATAGGCTATGGGCATGGATATCACAAAGAGCGCGGTGAGTATCTCAAAGACCGAATTGGAGGGGAACTCCCTCAGGATCACCAGCTTCAGCATGTAAATGTAGATGATGACATAGGCAATGAGGCACATGGTTAGCATCACATAGCGTATGAGGATCGATACGAACACGTTGGGCTCTTCCGTCTCCTCCGTCAGGCATTCAACGCAGCGCATCACCAGATAACCTCCGAAGATGAGGGTGAAGACCGCTGCGTAGGCTTTTTCAAAGTCCCCCCAGATAAGCGCCGTAAAGATCCCGGTCAGGGCAGCGGTGCCCGTCGTCAGGATCCAGAAGGTGATCTCCGCAAAGAAATACCTGGAATAAATGCTCGCCGAATAAGCGGCGAAGGACCTGTTCTCCATCCTGAGGAAGGAAAAGAATATCCCGAAGGAATATAGGATGATGCAAAGTCCCGCCGTGAGAGCGAAAGTCCTGTAAGATCCGAGAAAAGGGCCCGCCTTCTCCCACACATTCCCCAGGAGCAGGTATTCGGGGTGTTCCGTGTTCATGAAATAGGAAATGCCTGAGCCGAAGAAAACCGCCGCCGGAGCTCCGGCCAGGTGGATCAGACAGAGGACGGCTTTATTTACCCTGCCTTTCAGGGGACTGCTTTCCGCGCAGAAGGCCCACAGGCAGAATACGGCGAGGATCGCTATTAGCTGCCACAGCACGTTCTCCGCCCTGTCCTGACCTTTCCCCTTCAGCGTGACAGCATTCGTTATAAATAAAGACAGGGTGAACGCCGTCACGGTTCCCATGCAGACCGCCGCAAAGGTCACCGGGTGTGTTGAAAAGAGTCTTGTCACATAGGAAAAAGTCTTTTTCAGATAGCCGTATATCCTATTCATGATCTGCTTCCTTTCATGAACAGATGATACTATATCGGCCATACAGTTACAACAGGAAAGCTCCGATGACAGGGAGATCCTTTCACATCCGCCGCCGGGGAAAGGAACCTCCTAAGGCGTCGGATCTGTGCTATAATGTAACGACTCACGGGAGATGACGGCGTTCCCGACGCGGAGAGATACACAGTCACCCGG